>JAGLTQ010000066.1 GCA_023135195.1 Gammaproteobacteria bacterium
ACCTTGCGCGATACGTGCTTTCCAGGCAGCTTTATCACCTAACTTAGGTGCGCCAGCTGCGCCTGTACCATGACAAGCAAAACATGATGCAGTATATGCACTTTCAGCATCAACCGCTGCAGGTGCTGCTGCAACAGGTGCAGAACCAACATTAACTTCACCAAAAGGTTTTATACGATCAATTGTTGCTGACTCAACCATCGGATCAACAGGTTTCTCAGCAGACGCAGAAACCATACGCGCAGCTACGATACTGAATATAAAGAATGCTGTTAAAGCGCCAATTACCATCAGCAATGTATTCAATACATTACGATCTTCTTGATTAATCATACTATTCACCTTTTCAATTTTTACCTAACATTTCAGAGATAGGTAAAAGTATACAAATTTGCTAAACCACTATTTCACAGCCCAACATCCAAAAATTTACGAAATTATAGCGAGAAAGCATGGTCTGAGCCAGTACAATGCACTCATCAACGTGCCAGACAGGCATACTGCACAATCTCACCCATTTTTTCCTGCCATAATTAATAACCTTAATTTTCTCAGGTTTTATAGAAAGCATTATTTTATCTTCTTTATTTCAGCAAGCAATCGCTAGGAAAGTAATAACTTCATTATCATTAGGCGATCATGTCAGCAAATAAATCAGATATAATTCGCTAATAATGCGCCTGTAGCTCAGTTGGATAGAGTGTCGCCCTCCGAAGGCGAAGGTCACAGGTTCGACTCCTGTCAGGCGCGCCATATTTAAGCATTTCATCAATCTTATCGCGGGCCATTTATTCTGGATTTTGGTTAGCCATGCTTTAAATAGCCATTTAAAAATACATTCACAATGAATTACAGTAATTTAGTTTTTATTCATGATCCCACTTAAATCTTTGCTTTAAACTATTAAAGCGATCTCTTCTTACAAGCCCTTTGTGTTGTAGATTGCCCACAACTACTCCAGGAGAAATTCCTATTTTTTTAGAAAATTCTAAAATAGCATCCTGATTAAACATAGAATTAACTATAAATTCATTAAATAACTTTTTAGGAAATAATTCATTTTCAGCAAAACGATTTGCTTCATTTTCTTTTTCTACATCAAGTCCATTTGTACCTTCAAGAAATAATTCTTTTTTTCCATGCAGCAAAATATGTCCAGCCTCATGAAAGAAAGTAAACCATAAATGATCATCAGACTTATAACGCAAACTAAGTTGAATAACAGCCTTGTTTGGATTTAACCAGCGAGTTGCACCACTTACACATGTTTTAGGAAGTGCTGGAACAAAAGTTACTGCTACGCCAGCAGAAGCACATAGTCTTTGTACTTCTGATACAAAATTATCAGGTAGTTCTGTCGTTAGGCTACGGATTTGATCCAAAGCAGCTCTAAAATTACTTTTATCATAAGGTTCACATTGTATAGCAGATGCTTCTATCTCACCTTGCCTTAACCAAGCTGACACTGCTTCAGGAAAAACTTCATGAGTATTATGCTGACGGTAAGCTACCTTTAGACTTGGCCAAATATCATCCCATTGTTCAACACTAGCAATTCCGAAAAAACGTAACACTTCTACTAGCTGTTCTTTTTTATCTTTAAGCTTATTAATCCAACCAAATTTAGCCATTGGGTTAACAGGAATTTTTTTCAGCCAATCAAGATCATGCTCTAACTGATCTTCTTCTGCAATTCGTGCTTGAGTCTCTTGATACTGAGACTCTAGGTTTAACCAATAATCTGCTGGCATACCTAACGCACGCTCTAACTTTATAGCAGTCTCAGAAGTAATTGCTGATTTTCCTTTCACTAATGCAACTATGTGTTTTGGTGTTAAACCAGTACGCTTTGCTAATTCCTGTTGAGCCATACTTCTTACTTCAAGCTCATAAGCCAAAACATCTCCAGGAATAACTGCATAATCTGGTTGGTATATATTTTCTACTTGATCAACCATGGGTATTCTCCACTCTTTGAATTTCAATGTCTGTCACTTTGCTCCAATCAAGACCGCCTTCTTCTCTCATTGGAAGAGGATTATTCATTGATTTAATAAGCAGTCTATATGGATGATCTAAATCTACGCTCAGTAATCCCTTTAGGTTTCCAACTAGTTCATGGCATCTATGCGGGGGGCTATAAGGGGGTGCGAAAATACCAAGGTTATGGGCAGCATTCAGAGAGGTTAATACGATCATTAACTTCTTAGATCTTTTAGACCCATGCGCCCTTATCATAGTTTTGCTTTCATTTAGCTGTTTCATTAGCTTCTTGGTAGCAAAAGTGATTTGCATTTAAACGTCCGTTATTTTCATTAACCTGTAAGGTTAATGATATTCTATCACAATAATATGCATGTATCAGCACAAATTTCAGTCAGCTTGATTTACCTGAACCCAGTCAGGCAGGCTATAAGCAAACCCCAACGATTTTTTGCCGCGAACTGCGGCCGTCAAAGATCCTTATATCAAGGATGTGTGGATATTAGATATGGCTTCACTATCAATAATGTTGGGGCTGCATTTTATCATTCACTTGGTATAGATAGTCAGCATCAACTTGGAGGTATACAAAAGACTTATGAAATATATATAGGAATCTTCTTTTCAAAAGATGAAACAATAAACTATTGGTTTAATAAACTAACCAAAAAAAATTCTGAACAAGGTCTTGATATTGCTTACAAGCAAATCAGGTCGCGTTACCATGAATTATGGTTAGAAGTTGGTATCACTTCTGAGGACATGAAAACTATCATATCATTTGAACCAATAAACGTTCTCGATGCTGATGTAACAAAATCTTGCTTAAGATAATTGGGACAAATTTGGGACATACGTTATAATATTAAACAAGATTTAATGTGATTCTGTGTTATTTGATGTAAACAAACATTCATAATAATCAAAAACTTAGGGCATAAGTCGTTGATTTTCAGAGCAACACAAGCGCCCTCCGAAGGCGAAGGTCACAGGTTCAACTCCTGGTGCGCCAACATTTAGTAAAAAATTATATTGGCTAAGTACTCTTGGGGTACGCCAACTATTTAAAATGGATTTGTTATGTCAGCCAAGAAAGTTCTCGTTGTTCAATACTCTCAAAGCGGTCAACTTACAGACGTAGTTAACTCTGTTACAGCACCACTGATTGCGTCGGATACTGTAGAGCTTCACACACTAACGTTGCATCCGGAAAAATCGTATCCTTTTCCGTGGCCATTAATTCGTTTTTTTAATATTTTTCCAGAATGTATTTATTTAGATCCTCCTGCACTCAAACCGCTGGATATCAATAAAGATGAGAAGTTTGATTTAGTCATTCTTGCCTATCAGGTTTGGTTCTTATCACCTTCTCTTCCTATTACTGCTTTTTTAAAAAGCGTGGAAGGAAAAAGCCTGCTTCAAGATACACCTGTGATCACCCTCATTGGCTGCCGTAACATGTGGATAATGGCTCAGGAAGCAGTTAAAAAACTCTTAAAAGAAGCAAACGCGCGTCTTATTGATAATGTTGTACTCACTGATCAGGGATCGACACTGGCTAGTTTTATCACAACACCACGTTGGGTACTTACCGGTAAAAAAGACCCATTTTGGGGGCTACCTGCTGCAGGTATTGCAGATAAAGATATTCAGGAAGCAGAACGATTTGGCCTTGCGATACACGATGCCCTTGCAGAAGATAAGGAAAAAAATAATAGCCCTATATTAATTGGGCTGGGCGCCGTTAATGTTGATGTAAGTTTGGTACAATCAGAAAAAGCTGGGTACCGAAGCTTCCGTGTATGGGGAGCGTTATTGCGGCTAATTGGCAAGCCAGCCAACCCTTTGCGTAAGCTTGTTTTGGTTTTTTATATCATCTTCTTAATTGCATTAATTTTAACAATTGTGCCCATTACGATGATTTTGCAAAAATTGCTGAAACCGTTATTAAAGAAAAAATTTCAAGCCATTAAAGATCAGTTCGAGCTACCCTCCGGCTCTGCTGAAGATAAAATTACAGTCAGGAACTAAAGATTTTCCGTGAGCATTAACGTTTATATTACCCAAACATCTGCCGTACTACCCAATGAAGCGGTCACAAATGATGAGATAGAAAATGTACTTGGAATGGTGCATGGCAAACCATCGCGTGCGAAACGTATCGTACTAAGACAAAATGGCATTAAGGAACGTTATTATGTGCTTGATCCTAAAACTGGCCAGCCCGTATTTACCAATGCTCAATTAACTGCAAACGCCGTAAAACAACTTTTTACAGATAAAAAAGATCTTAATACTATTGGTTGTCTTGCTTGTGGCACAACATTGGCAGATCAACTTGCGCCTAATCATGCCGTTATGGTTCATGGTGAATTAAAAAATACCCATTGTGAAGTAAATGCCGCATCCGGCATCTGTATGTCCGGGATAGCCGCATTAAAATATGCATGGATGGCCATCAAATGTGGCGAACATGCTTTAGCTGTTTCAACTGGCTCTGAGACTGCTTCAGTTATGCTTCGTGCTGAAAAATTTTCTAAAGCTGAAACACACACACCTGAAGAGCTCGAACAACAACCTGAACTGGCATTTGAGAAAGATTTCTTACGTTGGATGTTATCTGATGGCGCAGGTGCATTTTTAATTGAAAACACACCAACCCAACGTTCATCTCAGCCCGTTTTGCATATTGACTGGATTAAAATGCTTTCCTTCGCCAATGAAATGGAAACCTGTATGTATGCAGGCACAGAAAAAAATGAAAAAGGTGAATTAAGAAGCTGGACTGATTTTGATAAAGATGAGTTGATGGAGCGTTCCATCTTAACAATCTCTCAAGATGTTCGTTTATTAAATGAAAATATTGTTGACGTTGTTTTAATTAAAGCACTTAAACAAATTATTAAAGAAACAAATCTTAATCTGGATGAGATTGATTTTTTCCTTCCACATATTTCATCCATGTATTTTTATGATCGGGTTGCTAAAGCATTAACTGATAATGGATTTCATATTCCACATGAAAAATGGTTTACCAATTTAACCATGCGCGGAAATACGGGCTCTGCATCAATTTATATTATGCTTGATGAACTTTTAAAATCAGGAAGAGTAAAAAGTGGCAATAAAATTCTTTGCTTTATCCCTGAAAGCGGCCGTTTCTCAAGTTCATTCATGTTACTCACCGCGGTATGAAAAAAGAAAAAACACCGCAACAACCTCATGATATGTATGAAGGTGGTTCAAAGGTTGTTTATACCGTCAACGCTGAAGGTAAATATGAATTATCCAGTACAACTGGCTGGGAACCTGAAACCATTGCTTTATCACAAGCACTGGAAGAAATTGATCGCCTAAGCCAGCAATCATTACTAAAAATTCAGCAAGGCATTAGCTCACCTCTTGAATACCATATGTATGCACAACGTATGGATCTACAGATGCTTGCCGCCGCAGTTGGAAAGTTTCAATGGCAAGTCAAACGTCATTTTAAACCAGCAAACTTCGTTAAATTATCTCAACAACAAATTGAAAATTATGCTGCCGTACTTGGCATCAATGCAACTCAATTAATAACTATTCCGAATGATTAAAGATTTTATCCACACGCCCTCTGCACATTGTGAAACAGGTACCATATCTAATTTACTGCGTTCCTACGGACTTGAAATATCTGAGCCTATGATTTTTGGCATTGGTAGCGGAATGACCTTTGCCTACCTGAAACAGATTAAAATAAATGGCTTACCATTAATTGCCTATCGTATGCCGCCAAAGATGATTATTAAACTTTTATCCTGGCGAATCTCCGGCTTAAAATTTAAATATGAAACTTTTCGCAACGAGGAACAAGGTAAGCTTGCTTTAGATTCCATGCTGGAAAATGACAAAGCAGTTGGCCTGCAAACATCGGTGTTTTTCCTGCCTTACTTTCCGCAAGCCATGCGTTTTCACTTTAATGCACATAACCTTGTTGCTTATGCTAAAGAAGGTGATGAATATAAATTAAGTGATCCCGTTTTTCCTGATCTGGTCACGACGAAAGAAGATGACCTGCAACGCGCTCGCTTTAGCAAAGGAGCACTAGCACCAAAAGGGTTAATGTATTATCCCAGCGAAGTACCCGATAGCATTGATTATGATCTTGTTATTCCAAAAGCAATTCGATTTACCGGAAAAATGAATGGTCGATGGAACCCGGTACCCATCGCGGGCATTCATGGTATGCGTTTATTAGCAAAAAATATTTTAAAACTGGAAAAAGCGGATCAACATTATGCACAGCTATTCATGGGACACATTGTGCGCATGCAAGAAGAAATAGGCACAGGTGGAGCAGGCTTCCGTTTTATATATGCTGCATTTTTACAAGAATCTGCCAATATTCTCGACTCATCCTTTTTACATGAGCGTTCATCTGAATTAACGAATATTGGCGATGAATGGCGAGACTTTGCTGTACTTTGTGCTCGACTAAGCAAAAAACGTAAAGGTCAAAAATATGCAGATGCGGCAAATCAACTTTATAAAATTGCAGACATGGAGTTAGATTTTTACCAGCGCTTAAGCAAATTTAAAAAGTGATTATGGTTAGTCACGCAGTAAATGCTTATAACTTGTAACAGCAAAAAATAGACAAACGGCTGACAAACTCAATAATTTCATCATCTCCGGTAGAATATCTGTAAAGCTACCTTCTCTTAACAAGATCGTTAAAAAGCCTTCCAAACCCCAGTTCATCGGTGAAAATCCGGAAATATTTTTCATCACTTCAGGCATCACATAAGTGGGCACCATCACTCCACCAACCGCAGCCAATAATAAATTTGTTACACCACCAATCGTGGTTGCTTGATCAGTTGTATTTACACGCACTGCAATTAACATCGCCAGGCTAATTGCCAATATACTTATCGACATCGACATTGGTATTAACAACCAGGCATTAGCTGATAGCTGTAAAGCCTGACCACCAGCAGCGGGGACTAAATACATTCCTACCAAAAACATCAATAGTGTTTGGATAAGGTTAATGATGATGTACGGTATTATTTTTCCAAAGATAAAATAACCATCTTTAATTGGCATCGTTTTTAAACGTTGTAATGTGCCATGTTGTTTTTCAACAATAAAGGTTGTTGATAAAGGAATAACAACAAAAAACATTGAAAAAATTAGCCATGCAGGAACACTTTGTTGTACAGAGCTTGGCTGCTTTGCTTCAACCTTATCATCACTAATAGAAATTTCATGTTCACTCACTAAGCTAACACCTAAGAACTTGTCTTTTAAACCTTGCTGCATGAACGAATCAGATACTTTTGATTTTAATTTTTTCTCTAGTTGCCATAGAGCGGTGACTTGCCTTACTGAAGCCATCAGTAAAAAGCGTAACTGTGAGGGAGTGCTAGGTGAGTAATAAATTCCCAGGTTGTTATCTATTGGTTCATTTTTTTGTAATAACTGAATAAAGTTTTCAGGTACCACTATCATGGCAATGAGTTGATCATTAATGATGTTTTCACGTAACTCTTTTTCATTATTATATTTTTGTGTATGGAATCCTGCTAACTTAGTCAAAGCCTGGCTAGCAGGTAACTGACTATCTTCTGGCTGTTGAAAAATTAATCCGATTTTTGGTCGATCTTTATCAATATTTGATGCTGTATCAGGTAAGGCTAACGACATGACTAAAATAAAAGCCATTGGCATAATAAATAATACCAACAAAGCATGGATGTCTTTAAGAACAAGCGTAAATTCTTTATTTAATATATTAAGAAGTAATTTAATCATTCGCGTACAGCCCGATCAGTTAAAGCGAAATACATAGATTCCAGACTCTGTTTCCCAAAATCTACCTGCTCAATCTTATGTCCAGACTTCTGCAATAAAGCCAACAATTCTGTTAACTGTTCAGAAGTATCTAACTCACCATCTATCTTATTATTATGTATATTTAATTTTTCGTAAAAATCACATACTTCAATTTCATTTTTTCTTATTGCTCGCTGTGTTTGAATGTGAAAATTATTTGTATCTGTTCTTGACGACAACAATTTATTCAGCTCACCCGACAACAATATTTTCCCATGATCGATTACCGCAATGGTGTCACACAAACCTTCAATCTCTTCCATGTAATGGCTCGTGTAAAGAATCGTTGTCCCTTCCTGGTTGAGCTGTTTAATTGCTGCAAGAATAAAATGGCGTGACTGAGGATCAATACCAACGGTGGGCTCATCTAAAATAAGAAGTGCAGGTTTATTGAGTAAACCAATCGCAAGGTTTAAACGACGTTTTAATCCGCCTGATAATTTTCCTGCTGCACGATGTTGATAATCCATTAAACCTGTCAATTTGATGGCTTTATTTATATTCATCTCAGGTTGTTGGATATTTTTATACAGGCGACAAAAGAAATTAAGATTTTGCTGAACAGTCAACTTTGGATAAAACGCATATTCTTGTGGCACAGAAGATAAATTAGCCAGTAACTCATCCCGAGCAGAAGATAATTCTTTACCATCAATTTTAATACTGCCAGACTGCGCGGCGCTCAAACCAGTGATCAATGAAATTAAGGTCGATTTACCCGCACCATTTGGACCAATCAGGCCAAATAAGCTACCCGTTTCAATCTCTAAATTAAAATCGTTAAAAATTACTTCATTATCTGAGTAGGCAAATTGTAAATTATGAATCGAAATCATGAGCGCGAGCTTATTTTTATTAAATATACTTATAGTTAAGTAATTGATTATACAACTTATTGATATAATTACCTTTGCAAATGCACCTGACTTACGAATTAACTCATAGCAGATTCTATGATAATATTTGCCTCTCTGATTTAATAAGAAATATCCTTAATTATTTAATCTCATCTGACGGAAGCCATTAATGCCACAAGAAATACTCGAAAAAGAAGTTGCTCAACTCATTATTGACTGCCTGAGCCTGGAAGATATCACTGCTGAAGAAATTAACCCTGAAGAGCCACTATTTAACGAAGGTCTGGGGTTGGACTCAATTGATGCGCTGGAATTATCGGTAACCTTGAGCAAGACATATAGCATCGAACTTCGTAACAACGATGCAAATAACAAAGAGATCTTTTCATCATTACGCTCTTTGGCAGCATATATCGGTAAAAATAGCATAAAATAAGCCTTCATTACTAATAATGGGCATTTTCACTTCCCCCCAAAGCCCATAACTAAAGCCTCTATGATAGAATAACTGGCTAATATGATGTCACTGAACAGCAAGAACCCGTACGAGAATTAATATGCCAGAACTAACAAACTCAGAGAAAGAAATTGCAGAACTGATTCTCGAATCTCTCAATTTAGAAGACATTAGCACTTCCGATATTGATCCGGATGCAGCACTTTTTAATGAAGGGCTCGCTCTGGATTCCATCGATGCACTGGAACTTGCAATGGCAATTACACAAAAATATGGCTTCCAATTAAAATCTGATGACCCAAATAATGCCCGGATTTTTTCGTCTTTACGTAATTTGACGAATCATATCGAGGCTCAGCGTCAAAATTAATCCATAGCGCCCGTCAATGTTAAGAAAACTCCCGATAACACTGATCATTGCCTACCCTCTGGCTGCCTATATTGCTCTTTGGCTACAACAACCTCTAATAATTATCGGCTACCTTATATCAATATTTTTTCTTCTGACGGTAGAAAAATTTAAAAATAAACACTGGATAGCAGGAATTATGCTACTTCTGGTCATTGGAGTAATAAGCTATTTAATGCAACCGGCGTATCGGAATTACCTGCTTTTTCTCCCGCCCATACTCATGTTGTTAAGCCTGTTTATCCTTTTTGCCCAATCACTTCTGGCAGATCAAACACCTTTAATTACACGTTACGCCAGTATCTTGGGAGATAATCTGGATGAACGGCATTTGCGCTATAATAAAAATCTGACCCGTTTATGGTCGGTATTTTTTTTACTAATGACGACAACGAGCATTTTGCTTGCAATATTTACTTCACTTGAAGTCTGGTCATTTTTTACTTATGTTCTTAGCTACCTGTTGTTAGGCAGTTTTTTTATTATTGAATTTATGTTTCGCAAACATTATTTTGCAGGTGAAATTGAAGGTGGCTTTTTTCAATTTATTCGTAAAATAATAAAAATCAGGCCGCACAACTTAACTAAATAAATATAATGACAACTTTACCCATTCTTATTAATTCACAACCGGACACCCCCATTTTTTGGTATGAAAATAAGGTCATTACGCACAGTGAATTTATACAGGATGTTTTACATATTGAAGCAACCCTGAACAAGCATCATTATGCTATCAACCTTTGTGAAGATCGTTACCTGTTTGCACTCGGCTTTGTGGCTTGTATGCTGCAACAACAAATTTCTTTAATGCCTGCCAGTCGAGCAGAAAAAGAAATTGAAGCACTTGAACAAGACTATACAGATACCCAGAGTCTTGATGATGATTTACTCAAATCATTGCTCGCTTCCAAATCAGATGCTAAAAATTCTTTATCCTTAGACATCAAGGCTGATCAACTCGTTGCCATTGTCTTTACATCAGGCAGCAGTGGTAAGCCAAAAGCAAACCCTAAACAATGGGGAGCACTTGTTGATAGTGCGCAGCGTGTCGCCAGACAACTTAAATTAAATCAACCAGGCCAACATACCCTGGTTGCAACCGTTCCACCTCAGCACATGTATGGGTTTGAAACGACAATAATATTTCCGTTAGTCACTGGCGCTTGTGTGCATAATAGCAAACCATTTTTTCCTGAAGATATTCGGCAAACTATTACATCAGTAAATGAGCCGGTCATTCTTGTCACAACGCCTATTCATTTACGTGCTTGTGCTCAAACTAAATTAAACTGGCCAGCAATAGATTTCGCTCTTTCTGCAACAGCGCCTTTATCAACCCAGCTTGCCAGGGATTCTGAGAAAGAATTGCATACAAGCATACGTGAAATTTATGGATGTAGTGAAGCTGGCGTTATAGCTACTCGCACAACAACACAAAATTTAGAATGGACTTTACTAGCAGGTTACAGTTTTTCACAAAAACTCACAGGCGTATGTTTACTGACGCCAATCTCCGACGAAGAAATTCTATTGCCTGATCAAATTGAACAAATAGATTCTCAACATTTTAATTTATTAGGCCGCCAGGCTGACCTTGTTAAAATAGCAGGCAAACGCGGCTCATTAAATGATTTAAAGATTAAAATCTGTGCACTTGATGGAATTGAGGATGCTGTATTTTTCATGCCCGATGAACATCCGGATGAAAAAGCACGTCTGGCCGCCTTTGTTGTAGCGCCAGATTTAAGTGTTAAAGAAATCAATGCGTTATTTAGCCGCCAGGTGGATAATGCTTTCGTACCCCGACCACTCATAATAGTAGAAAAATTACCTTATAATGAAACAGGAAAATTACCACGAAAAAATTTAATCAGTTTATTTAATCAACACCGCACTAACAAACATTTAAAAGATTCTGCATAAAACATGAACTACTCTTTTACTATACCGGCATCTCACCCCTCATTAAAAGGACATTTTCCGAACAACCCCATTGTTCCCGGTGTCGTTATTCTTGATGAGGTCATCCATATTATTAAAAAGCTTAAGCCTGAATTAACGGTTACAGGTATCCCTATGGTGAAATTTACTCACCCGCTTTTAGCAAAGCAACTCGTTAGTCTGGAAATAAATGAAAAAAGTGACAACAAAATTAGTTTCAATTGTACACATAATGAAATCAAACTGGTAACAGGCCAATTAAGCTTAAAGAGTAAAGTATGAGCCAACATTGGTCAGATAAAAAAGAGCGCAGTAACCCGGCAACTTTAAAATTTATTTGCTGGATTGCATTACATACTTCGCGTTTTTTTGCACATTTATGGTTATACCCAATAACGCTTTATTTTTATCTCACTTCTTCTGCTGTACGAAATGCTTCTCATAATTATTTACGCAGAATTTCCAGACTAACGGGAAACCCATGGCAAGTTGCAAAACATATTTTTTGTTTCTCTGCGACAATTCTCGATCGTGTTTACTTTCTTACCGATCAATTTCATCGCTTTAAAATCACCATTCATGGCATCGAACATATTGAAGCACAACAAGCATCCGGCAAAGGATGTATTTTATTAGGTGCGCACCTGGGCAGTTTTGAGCTTTTACGTGCTCTTGCTATACAAAATAAAATGCCATTTAAGATTCTTATGTATCAGGATCATAATGCAATGATCACCAAAATATTTAACAACCTTAATCCTGAAGCAGGGAAATCTGTAATTAATCTTGCTAATGATAATGCTATGCTGAAGATGAACGAATGTTTGATGGCCGGTGACATGGTGGGAATGCTGGGTGATCGTTATGTGGAAAATGATAAAAAAATCTCCTGCCAACTATTAAACAGCCCAGCAGACTTTCCTGCTGGTCCAATAACCCTGGCGACGGTCACCAATGTTCCTGTTATCTTTTTTTGCGGTGTATATTGTGGTAAAAATAAATATGAAATTCATATAGAAAAGCTTGCTGAGGCAACAAAATTACCTCGTGCTCAACGTGATAGTTACGTAAACGAAATGACTCAACATTATGTTAATCGTATAGAATATTATCTTAAAAAATATCCATATAACTGGTTCAACTTTTATGATTTCTGGCACGATGAATCACCTGAAAATACACAATAAAATCGCGTTTCTGCTATTAACATGCTCTATTGCTGCTCCAGCATATGCCCTGGAAGATAAGCTGGAATTACCGGAGTTATTGCATCTGTTTGCCCAGCAAAAGAAAAGTACCGTTGATTTCATCGAAGAAAAATATGCTTTTTTTCTTGATGAGCCACTTAAATCTTCCGGTTATATTGAGTTTTTAGCCCCCAACAAATTAAATAAATATATTGTAAAACCAGAAAAAATGTCACAAAAAATCACTGGCAATATATTAGAAATTAAAAATCCGGATAAAACCCATACAATTGATTTAAATGATCATCCTGAATTTTCAGTTCTACTCAGATCAATAATCAGTGTGCTTGCTGGAGATCTTGATTCATTAAAAAAAGACTTTAAAATCATCTTTGCAAATAATGATTCTACCTGGTCATTACTACTTACACCTCATGATAGTTATATTGCAGGTTATATAGAATCAATTAAAATGTTTGGTAATAATAATAAACTATCAAAAATAATCGTAACCGAAGCAAACAATGATCATTCCATAACACTTCTTTCTAACCATCGGTAAAATATGCCCAATATTAAACGTACATCATATATTGCACATTTCACCTGGATAAGTTTATTAGTATTCTCTCTTGTTTACCTTTTTACTTCTTTGCGCGTTGTCTCCGATATCACGCAATTTATGCCAGACAAGCACAAAGACAAAGATGTACAACTTTTACTTTCTGAATTACAACAAGGAAATACTGCTCGACTTTTAATCTTGCGTCTTACTAGAGATGGTAGATACGCCAGCAATAGTAATAATAGCAGTGATAAAACAAAAGAACTGGCTAACTTAAGCCGCCGGCTAAAAACCAGACTCGATAAAGACAGTAAATTTAGCTTAGTCCATAATGGCCAACAAACGATTAATTCTAAAGAATTTATAACGGGTCAATATAAAACACTTTATCAATATCGATATCTACTTTCTGCTAATAAATCATTTTCTGAAGATGCTTTATCTTTATCGCTTAACAAAAGACTTTCTGAATTACGTTCAGGGGTAAATGTATTCAAAAACTCACTTTCATCCGACCCACAAAATCAGTTTGCAGATTACTTATGGGCGTTAACAGAACGAGGGAATAACACCCATCATCATGGCGTCTGGTTTGATAAAGATAAAGCAGCGGCACTACTTTTAGTTGAGCTTGATTTAACCAGCTTTAATATTGATGAACAACAACTTGCAATTGAAAAAATCCATGCTGAATTTAATAGCCTGTCGAGTAATAAAAATCTGCACATTGATGTAACTGGCGCTGCAAATATGGCTGTCAAAACAAGAGCGGCTATACAATCAACATCAAAATGGTTATCCAGTATCGCGCTTCTTTTAATGTCCCTGCTGTTTTGGTGGGCCTACCGTTCATTGCGTTTATTTTTCATTGCTATGTTACCCCTTGTTACTGCTATTATTGCAGCCTTAACAATTACTAATATTATTTTTCAACAAGTGCATGGCATTATTATTGCGTTTGGCATAACGCTGCTGGGTGTTTGCCTTGATTACCCTGTGCATTTATTTAGTCATCACACTAAATCACAAAGTCCACAACAAACTATTTTATCTATATGGCCAACACTTAGGCTTGGCGTAATCACTACCGCACTCGCTTATCTTGCTATGTTGGGCACCGGGTTTTCAGGTTTATCACAGCTTTCCATATTTGCCATTAGTGGTTTGATTGTTTCCCTGCTTGTTACTCGCTGGATTGTTCCTTCCTGGTTGCAATTCGACTTTACCAAACCTAAACACCCATACTTATCTTATTTGTCGCAATTAACGTTTACTCTTAATAAAAAAATATTTATCGGCAGCACAATTTTGTTCTTCTGTATTTTTATCATCGTCAACAATTACAATACGATATGGTCAACAAACATTGCTGACCTCAGTCCTATTCCTGAAAAATTAAAGAAACTAGATAAAGAGTTACGTCATTCTATTGGCGCACCAGATGTTAACCATGTATTTTTAATAAAAGATAGCGACTCTGAACGTTTATTACAACGTACAGAAGAATTAAAAGATAAATTACAACCATTAAAAAATAAAATGTTGGTGAGCAACATATATTCTGCCGTTGATTTTATACCAAGCCAGAAAAAACAAATTTTTTATCAACAACAACTCCCTCAAATAGCTAACTTAAAAAGTCATTTGAAAAACGCATTAAGCAATCTTCCATTTAAAAAAGATTTTTTTAACCCCTTCATTGACGATATAGAAAAAAGCAAAACCTTAAAGCCGATTAAGGTTAAACAAATTTTAAACACCCCGCTTGGTCGACATTTACAACAAGATTTATTTTTTAAAAATAATGAATGGATTTCTATTATTCGTCTGACTGGCGTGAAAAATGAAACAGCACTCATTCAATGGTTATCACTCCATCCTGACATTCAGACTTACTATCTCAACTTAAGACAGGCAACTTCATCATTAATGTCTGATTACCAACAAACGGCTTTATACCGGTTACTGCTTGGTTCTTTTATTATTGGACTGATATTACTTTCAATACGCTCCAAATTACGCGCGGCTATTATTTTACTTCCCATTATTCTTGCCGTATTAATCAGCGTAAGCATCCAGATCATGCTTGGAACACAACTTACCTTATTCCACATATTGGCATTATTGCTGATTGTCGGGATTGGACTGGATTACAGCTTATTTTTTGATCGTGGCTGGACCACAACAGAAGACTATCAACACAGGGTACATGGAATTTTCGTCAGTGCCTCCTCAACCTTAATCACTTTCGGTATACTTGGCTTCTCAACGGTCCCTGTACTGTCCGCCTTAGGGCAAACCGTTACATTCGGTGTATTGGGCTGTTTTGTATTAACATTAGTATTTAGTATAAAAACTAGAGAGAGACCTTTGCGCGGATGAAGATTTTGTTCTGAGACAAGGCAATAACGCACGGAAAAGCGCAGTTTACACGGAGTAAATGAGCATTTGAGTACGTTTTTAACGCAGGATCAGAACAAAAGATCATTCGTGCAAAGGTCTCCAATAACGAAAAAACCTAAAAGCACGTAATTATGCCAATTTCACCACTTATTATTACAGCAAGCAGTATGGTCAACGCACTTGGACGTGGGAAAAATGCCACGTTATCTGCTTTACAGAATAAAATCTCTGGTCTGCGACCATCAAAAGAGCTCGAATTTTCTACCTGGTTAGGCCAGGTCGACGGCGTGAATGACTATCCACTGGAAGAATCGCTTAAGCAATTCAATTGTCACAATAACCAGCTTGCTAAACTCGCACTTGATACTGATAAATTTCGTGATGCCATTTTAAAAGCGAAAAATAAATATGGTGCAGATCGAATCGGTGTTTTTCTTGGAAGTAGTACCTCGGGTTCTGGTGCAACTGAAATTGCTTATGCACAGCGAGATGAAAAAGGTGATTTACCATCCGATTATGATTTTATGCACACGCATAACTTCACCTCATTATTAGACTATACACAGCAATCCCTGGGGCTGACTGGTGTTGGACAAGTCATTTCAACTGCATGTTCATCCAGCGCAAAAGTCTTTGCAGCTGCACACCGCCATATTGAATCAGGATTTTGTGATGCAGCTATTGTCGGCGGCGTTGATACACTAACCCAGATTTCTCTTTATGGATTTTATTCTCTACAGCTAACCTCTACTGAACCTTGTCGCCCATATGATGAAAATAGGGATGGCATCAGCATTGGCGAAGCAGCCGGATTTGCCTTGCTTGAAACACCCGCCAATTCAGAATCAGCTAATGCAGTTGCTTTAAAAGGCTTTGGTGAAAGCAGTGATGCTTACCATATGTCGACACCCCATCCTGAAGGCCGCGGTGCAGCCAATGCAATCAAGCAAGCATTAACCAGCGCAGGCCTCACTGCATCCGATATTAGTTATGTCAATTTACATGGCACAGCAACGCCATCCAATGACTCAGCTGAAGACAATGCCATCACAAGTGTTTTTGGAACGGCTACACCATGCAGTTCGACTAAAGGCTGGACCGGCCATACATTAGGTGCCGCGGGTATTACTGAAGCATTAATTTGCATGCTTGCGCTTGAACATCAGTTTTTGCCTGCCAACTTAAATCTGGTAAATCCAGACCCAACACTTAATAGCAATATATTATTGGATAATGTAGAACAAAAAGTTAATTACATTGTGAGTAACTCTTTTGGTTTTGGCGGCAGCAACTGTAGCTTAATTTTAGGTTTACATTCATGAGTGCCACGATCAAGAACAGTACGATAAAGCCTGTTTATATCAATACACTCAGTATTGCTGCACCGAGCCTGATTGGTCTTGAACAAGCGATGCCGGTTCTTACGGGTAAAGTGCAATGGCAAACATCTGAATTTCCTAAACTGGTGCCGCAACTATTACCCGCAAACGAACGTCGCCGCATTACCAGCTATATAAAGTTAGCCTTACATGTTGCTGATGAAGCCAATCTTGCAGATAAATCACTGCTTGCAGTCTTTGCTTCATCAAATGGTGATTTTTATATTACCGATCATATTTGTAGAACACTAAGTATGGATGCAAAACATATTTCACCCATCCAGTTTCATAACTCGGTACATAATGCTCCTTCAGGTTACTGGGCCATTGCAGCAAAATCACAGGCAGCTTCAACCAGTATATCCACAGGTGAGAGTTCTTTTAGTAGTGGTTTATTAGAAGCCGTTACCCAGGTCTTATGCCAACAACAAGATGTATTATTTATTGCCTACGATTTTCCCTCGATTGAACCACCGCTGAATAAATTCAGTGATGTTACTGAAGCATTTGCAACGGCTTTTGTACTCAGCTTAAATAAATCAGAAAATAACCATGGTGCTATTAAACTCGATATTACAAATAATAATAGTGAAAAAAGTCATTGTATTAATGCTTCTCTTAATGAATTACAAAACAGTAACCCCATTGCAGAAGCGTTACCGCTGCTTGAAGCTTTGTGTTTAAAAAATACCACCACGCTATTTTTACCTTATCTAAACAATTCAAAATTAAAGATTGAAGTATCACAATGATCGAACATGAAGAACTATGCAGTCTAATCCCGCACAGTTTTGATATGTGTTTGCTAGACCATGCAGAGTCATGGGATGAAAACAATATTGTTTGTCATAGTAGTTCACATCTTTTAGATACAAACCCTTTACGCCGGGAAAACAGCTTATCCTCCATTCATTTGCTCGAATATGCAGCGCAAGCAATGGCGGTGCATGGTGGACTGCATAATCGCGAGCAAGGTTTACAAATGACTGAAGGCTATCTGGCTGCACTAAGAGATATCAAAATTAATTTATGCGAACTTGATAACTTACAAACTAACTTACGCATAGAAGCAAATAAAATACTCTCACAAGGCGGCAATATGATTTATAACTTTACTGTATCAACGGCTGACACGGAACTTGTTTCTGGCCGTGCAACGGTAGTGGCGATTTCTCATAACGAATAAGAAGAACAATAACTATGACTATTGAAATGAAACGGGCTCTTGTTACAGGCGGCAGTGGTGATATTGGTGAAGCCATTTGTTTAGAGTTAAGTAAAACCAATTTACATGTCATTGTTCATGCCAACAGCAATATAGCCAAAGCAAATAATGTTGTGGATAAGATTAAAGCAGCGGGTGGCAGTGCTGAATCAATAAGTTTTGATATTACAGATCAAACCGCATCACTAACAGCACTTGAAAATCTATTAGAAAAGGGTCCTGTTCAAGTCCTGGTAAATAATGCAGGTATACATCAAGACGCTATTCTCGCAGGCATGAAACCTGAACAGTGGAACAAGGTTATCGACGTGAATCTGAATGGATTTTTCAATATCACACAACCTTTATTACTGCCTATGATGAAAACTCGCTGGGGTCGTATTATTAATATATCTTCTATTGCCGGGGTTATGGGGAATCGAGGCCAGGCTAACTATGCTGCGGCAAAAGCAGGAATAATAGGAGCAACTAAATCGCTCGCCATGGAAGTCGCATCACGCGGTATTACTGTTAATGCAGTCGCGCCAGGTATTATCGCAGGAAGTATGACGGAAGAAATTTTTGATAAAGCAAAAATTAAACAACTGGTACCGATGAACCGTACTGGAACCCCGGAAGAAGTAGCGTCATTAGTTGGCTTTCTTGCATCAGACGCAGCGGGGTATATTTCAAGCCAGGTTATCAGTATAAACGGTGCTATGGCCTAAAGGGCTTAATCAATTTAGATCATTAGAGAATAATAACTAACCAAGCCGGTTTATAATTCTCTTGTTATTGGTCAAGTGGGCATAATAATGTCCACTTAGATACCAATGTACATGTAAAGCCTCAATCATTAGTTTAAATAAAGTAACAAAATCAAGTTTTAATTTATCTTCTGCTGCACAAAGAACAACATCCAGTCCAAAACCTTCTGATGTCTGTTTTACTCTTGCTAAATGATAGCGGTTTGTCACAACAACAATTTTTTTATCTTTATCACTAACCAATGCGATTGCATTCTTAATGTTTTCTAACGTATTAATTGATGATTCTTCTAAATTTATTCTTGATGCCTTAATATTATTAGACAAAAGAAATTCTTTTCCTGCAAAAGCTTCGCTAATATTTGCCTTGCCTGTTTTTCCACCCAGTAATATTGCCTGTGATTGTTCATCAATATTCAGAATATGACTTGCTCGATGCAAACGTAATAGATATTCGTTATCAGGTTTATTGTTAATCAGTTTTTTGCCTAAGACACACAACACGACATTTTCTTCGCAGTCATGAGTCGTTTTATTTGCCGTTTGAAATATTTTTTTAAAACAAAATAAATAGGATATCCCAGCGGTGGCAATCATTACCAGGCCAGATAAAGCAAACATACTGTATCCATCTATATCTATCTTATTATTATGTTTTGCCAGCATGATTATTTTTTAATATTTAATTTTGTAATATCACGTGGTCGAATACAGGAAGAATATAAACCGGACAGGAAAAACCAGCGTGTATGCAATGACTTCCAAACCATTTTTGTGATCAGCGTTATATCATGCACACCTCGAAAATGACTGGGGCGAGCACCTTTTTTATATACCGCAGGAATTTTTACCGGATGACTATAAACACCAAGTTGAGCAGCTTTGATTAATATTTCGCTTTCAAAGACAAAACCGTGCTCCGTTGATATTTTTAAGTTCTCAAATAATATTTTTGGATACAATCTAAATCCAGACTGGCTATCTGCTATTGCATAACCCGCTGCCCAGCCAACCCAAAAATTCGCTAATTTATTCGCATAATAGCGTTTTGCTGGAATAGCAGATTTATCAGCTAAACGAGCCCCAATAATAATATCATTTGGAAATTCTATCGCTTTATTAAGCAATAGAGGAATATCTTCAGCGGCATGCTGACCATCACCATCAATGGTGATGATGGCATCAATATCTAATTCCAGTGCTGCCATAAAACCATCCCATAAACTTGCCGCCTTGCCCTTATTTTCTTCATGTATTATCAAGGTAATAGGCAGACCTTCCAACTTTTCAATTGTCTTATCAACTGAGCCATCAACAACAACAATCACTTTTTCGCTCTGTTTTAACGCCGCCTGAACAACATCAAAAATAGTCGCTTCTTCATTGTAGGCAGGAATAACAATAGCGATATTGTTATTACTCTTTTCCTGGTACATACTAACCTCTTGATAAAATAGATATTTGCTGGCAAATATTATATATATTTACTAAATAATAAGATTTCTACACTCTAATAAGGACGATTATATAATGAACAAAATATTAAGAGTATCAGTAATAACAATAACCACAGCACTTATTTTTTTAGCTGGCTGCCGTACTGCAGCGATTTATAATGTGAAGGGCGCTCCAATTGATGTTTCTTCAAAACATTCATCTAAAGACATTAGAAAAGCCATTATTCGTGCCGGTGCTAGCCTAGGTTGGACAATGAAGGCTAAAAAGAAAGGACATATTCTTGCTACTTTATTTCTTCGTAATTTTGTTGCAAGAGCAGACATTCGTTACAACAATAAAACGTACAGCATCACTTATAAAGACAGTAAAGGCCTTGGATCTGATGGTGAAAGCATTCACAAAAATTACAATGGCTGGATCCAAAATTTAGATGGCAGAATACAGGCACAATTATCTGCTATTTAATATGATTAGCTTTTCATAAAAAAGGCAGATTTTATCTGCCTTTTTTATTTCTGTAATTAAATTAACCTAAGCTCGGGATAAGGAAATCTATATTGATTCGCCCACCTGAATACAAAAAACACCGTCATTCCGTCAGTATTTTAGCCGGAATAAAGAGCTCTTCTTAGCCAGAGTTCAGGTTAAATTATGCTATATCTGGCTTTTCATTATCTTCAAATAAATAACGAATTTGTTGTAGTGAATCATCAATACTAAATGAAACACTTTTTGACAATACATCCAACAGTACAATTGCATTCACTGCGGCATCACGCTTTGTTGCAGCACGAATTCTATCCGCAATAAATCGATTTAGTTCCTGTAGCTCTTTATATTGATCTTTAAGCTCAAGCAACGAATCCTCATCACTTTTATTTTCATCATGATCAAAATATTTTTTTAAAAATGTCGCAGAGACGGCTCGAAATATTGTTTCTTCATGAGTAGCAAGAGGTAAATGAAAACGTGCAAGCGGTCTTAAAAATTTCATTTTAGGGCAAGCGCTGCTACTCATTAACAAACCCAATAATGAACTGATTGCACGTTGCAAGCTGGTATGGGCGCATACTTGACGTTCTGCTGATGTAACAGTGATATCGACTTCATCATAAGACAAAAGATCCTTGCACCAATAGATAATGGGCACTAAATTCACTGCCAGTGGACAATAAAGATAGTCATCACTTGTTAAAGGACATGCTTTACATTGATGGAATTCTAGCTGCGCCCAGTCAGGATAACTATTTTCAGTTACTAATTCTGCCTGTAAACTCTGGTTGTTAAAATCAACCGTAAAGTCTTTTTGATGCCCATCAGGAAAATTGAATTTATACTTATAAAAAATATTAGCCACAAAACACCATCTCTTATTTCACATTGAAATTATAGAGTTTTCTTGAAGGATTGTTTTGCTTGCGAAACGATTATTAACAATTGAAGTATTTATTTGTGATGAATTTCATAATTAGAGCATGATGAAGTTCACAAACTCTTTGTCGTACTAAAGAGCCGCCTGGCAATTGTTCCGGCCATTTTCTTTCGCTTTATATAGTGCTTTATCTGCCCGAATAAACAAGGTTTCACTATCTTCGTTATTTTTAACTTCTGCAAAACCAGACGAAACGGTAACATTCACGGCCTCGTCCCGGAAATGAAATTTGCTTGATGCAATTGTTTCTCTTAGTTTATCTGTTATTAACTGCGCACCTTTTATATCTGTGTCAGGTAATATGGATACAAATTCCTCACCACCATAACGGGCTATAAAATCAGTTTCACGTATATTTTTATTTAAGATTGAAGCAACCAGTTTCAAGACCTGATCACCTGCTGCATGACCGTAGGTGTCATTGACCTTCTTAAATAAATCAATATCCCAAACAACCAATGTAAAGGGATCCTGCTTACGTCGAAAATTTGCCAATTCAAGATTAAGCCGCTCATCATAGGCTAGCCTATTCGGTATTTCAGTTAACACATCACGAAGTGTTTGTTGACGTTCTTTTTCAATCTGTTCTTTTAACTCTTCTGCCTCATCTTCCATTACTTTTACTTGTTTTTTTAATTTCTCAATAATAGACGCGGCTTGTTTATCCTTTTCATTTTCTTTTATTAAAAAATTATCAACATGATTGCGAAGATTAATAACTCGAGATTGTATCGATGTTTTTAATTCATCGAGGTTGTTAATATTATTAATACCATTCTCAATGGTACTCATTTCTGTTTTCATGACATCGGTCATTTCTTTGCCGTGTAAATGCGTTAATTCTCGAATCCTTGCTGTTTCTCGTATATCTTTATCCAGCTCATTTAAACGACCCGTTAATTGTTTTAGAAAATCTTCTATTTCTGCTTTTTCTTTTTTAACCCGGCCTAAAACATCTGCCGTTATTCCAACGGTTTGTTCTAGCGAACTTAAAAATATCTTCTCATCAACAGGTTGACTTAACTTACGTTGAATTAAATTTACTTCAACCTGCAAGTCATCAGGTAAAGCCATTTTTTCTAACAACGATATTAAACTCTTTACTGCATTATCCAGGTTTAACCCTGATTCTATTTTTCCTTCTACTTCAGACTGTTCAATTTTTATTTCAGGTTCTTTATCGTCTTTTTCTTTTTTACTCAGCAAAGAAGACAAAAAACCCTTATCTTTCTTTTCTTCTGCTAACGATAATCCATGAACCAGTAATTTTGCCAAATCATTCAGGAAAGGTGATATTTCCCTGTTTGTTGATGTCTTTGCTATCTTGCCTGACAGCTTTGATAGTTTAGCCTCAATTTTACCGGCTGGCTTTATTTTCCCAATAAGTTCAACGATATGATTGCTTGATTCTCTTTTTTTCTTTTCTCGTATCGCTTCTAAACCAAGAATACTATCCGCGACTTCATCTATTGCTTTTTTTAATTTATTTGCCGCAATCCCTTTATTAATTGCATCGCGTAATACACTTAGTTGCTCATTTAACTTTAATGATGATGTGTCTGCCGCATTCGTTAAATGTGTAATTAACGCACGTAAGTTTTTCTCACTATCACCCCACTGTTTTTCTTTTACTTCAAGTTCTTCCAGGCTTGAAAGATATTTATTTTTCCACTTACTGCCTCTGTCTGATTCAGAATCAAGATCTGTATATTTATTCCCCGCCACCTTTATGCAACTTCAGTATTTTTATTAACTGCAGCTTCAGAAACCAATGATTTAGGTTCAAGCTGCAAGGTTTCAGGTAACTTAATTTCCATCATAATAGGTAGATGATCTGAACAAATGTGTTTTAGTGACATGGCCTTTACTACTTCAAGCTCTGATGTCACTAATATATGATCAATATGGTGTTGTGGCCGCCAGCTCGGAAAAGTATGCACTTCTTCAATGGGCTCATGTAATTTTGTTTGACTAAACAAATGCCGCATTTCATCACTCTCAACTTTACAGTTTAAATCTCCCATGACAATTGCATGTTCATATTTATTTACATGCTCACTGATCATGGCAAGTTGACGCATACGTGCACGTTTACTCAATGC
>JAGLTQ010000067.1 GCA_023135195.1 Gammaproteobacteria bacterium
AAATACCACGATCAAAACTAACATCGGGTGTAACTATTCCTGGTGTGGCTGGCGAGTCAGGATAAACGTAGCAAGTGCCGCCCATGCCTCCGCCACCACCACCGCCATCCATACCGCCGCCACCGCCCATACGTCCCATTTTAGTCGTGTACTTTTCTAAGATATTAAACGTCATGATTCTTCCCCTTATTCAAAATAGATATCAGTCATCGCACCAAACATGTAGAAACCACCGCCGGCAGTTTGTGACATTTCGGTATGCAGATGCATTGGATAAGCGCCTGTTGAGACGGCGGGATATGAATCAGGTGGGGTTTCAAATGGATAAATCGCATCAATCGCACCCATTTTACCTTCGAGGTAGAGACAATCTTTTTTCCAGATCTCATCACGTTGTTGACCATTTTCAGTTAACCATTCCAAATGGTTAGCATGACAATGGACTGATTGATCGGCTAAACCTGCATTAAACATACGCACTAAAGTACGATCGCCAATATGGCCATGTAAAGCGGAGCGAGGATCGGTTATTGAGTCGATATTGGGATCATGCGCACCGGGAGCACCAGGTGGGCGTCCACCTAAACCATTCATGGTGAAGTAACGTGGAACGTAAGGTGTGTTTGGTGTATTTCCGTTTCGAACCGCATTGTGCCAAACAGGATCAACTTCACTAAAAATCCAGAAGTGTTGTTGTACAAAGGTAGGACTGCCTGCATAAAGCTGGTTATCACGACCATTTGGCATTATTGCCAGCCCGCCAAATAAACCGAGTAAACGATTATAAGGTGCATTACTTGGATCATAGAAAAGATAAGAGCCGGGTGTACCTGCAACAAATTCAACCGTTACAGTCTGGCCTCGACCAATGTTGCCACTGTCGACAAGTCCATCTATCTTGAAACGATGGCTGGTATTCAAAGTATTAACAATCGTGATACGAACCGTATCGCCTTCCTGTACCACCAGAGATTCACCCGGGAGATTCAGTGTATTATTTGAGTTGCTGAATCCGCGAAAATAGACATCTTCGCCGGTAATCATGTTAACGAACCCATCAGTGATGTAGAACGTTTTATTTATTGTTGCGGCTTCTGCGCGTGGGGCCCAACTTAATAGACCTGATCCTCCTAATACGACACTTGCTATCCCTGCACCGCCGGCTTTAAGAAAATTACGTCTGTTCATTTTCTTATCCATAGTGCTTCCTCCAATTATATTTGTTGTTAAAGAACGTGGGGGTTAAGTAATTTTTATTATTTTTAGAACGATTCAAGTATGCATAAAATTTATGACTAAATAAATCATCTAAATAACTATATGGTTATATTCTAAATTTCTTAAATTTAGTCTAAGTATTTGAAAAGCTTATACATATCTAATTTTTAGATGTTTAGCATCTAATATATGAATATATTCATTCATAAAACTGCAATAATTTTGATATTAGTTACTATTTTTTGATTAAAAATGTATTCTGCAAAAATACAGTGTCTATAGTGCTACATGCAAAGCTAGGGTATACCACTAGTTTCGAAAGTGTAAAAATCATCATCAAAAGAGATCTTTATAAGAAATATTTATAACCTAGTAATTTAGTAGGGTTATATTTAGGGGGTATTCAAAGTATAAGAGCCGGTGCCTGTAAACGTTCAATTTGTTCACGTAGAGTGATCATTTGATCCTCCCAATAACGGGGACTATCAAACCAGGGAAAATGTTGCGGAAAGGCGGGATCATCCCAACGACGCGCCAGCCATGCGCTGTAATGGAGTAAACGCAAAGTACGCAAAGCTTCAATCAGGGAAAGTTCAGCAGGGTCAAATTCAAAAAAGGTTTCGTAGCCTTCTAAAATATGACGGAACTGAATGCTCATTTCATCGTTTGTGCCAGAAAGTAACATCCATAAATCCTGAATGGCCGGTCCCATTCGACAATCATCGAGGTCGACAAAATGCGGGGCATCGTCCCGCCAGAGTAAATTCCCGGGATGACAATCCCCATGTAAACGGATGTTGCGAGGAAGGATGGCTTCATAACGTTGCTCAACCAGTTGTAAGGCATCTTCTGCGGCTTGTTGATAGTTAGCCCTTACTTCTGGCGAGATAAAGTCGTTGTCTAATAAAAATTTGAGTGAGTCATAGCCAAAATTTTGCACTGTGATTTTAGGACGATTGATAAAAGGACGCGTTGCGCCAACAGCGTGTAATCGCCCAAGAAAGCGACCAAGCAGCTTAAGGGTTTCTGGTTGTTCAAGTTCTGGAGTCCGGCCACCCTGGCGAGGAAATACCGCGAAGCGAAAATGATTAAATTCAAACAATGTTTTACCCTCAATGGTCAGGGGCACGACGATGGGAATTTCTTGTTCCGCAAGTTCCAGTGAAAAAGCATGCTCTTCTAAAATTGCTGCATCTGACCAGCGATTAGGTCGATAAAATTTGGCAATAACAAATGTTCCGTTTTCAAGACTAACCTGATAAACCCGGTTTTCATAACTATTAAGTGCTAATAAGCTGCCTGTTGGTTCAAACCCCACATCTTCTAAAGCATCGAGAATGCAATCCGGCGTGAGTTGCTCATAAGGATGTAAAGTATTTGGTTTGTCTGTATTTATGCTGGTGCTCACGATAAAAATTATTCCATTATGAATTAGCTAATACTCCGGGCTTTTGCTTAAACAGTTTGCCGGGAAGAGAGAATCTGTATTGGAGATTATTTCACAATATGACAGCGGTGTTAATGTATCAAAAATTTACACTACTTTTTATATATTATGGTTCAGGTTTAATCGGATATTTCGAATGAGGTATGGGGAAATAGGAAAAGATTTAAATGGTTACAAATATACCGATAACAGCCTTAAGAAGGTAAGTAGCTGTTATCGGTATAGACATAACTTTATTTTAGCGCGAATCGATGCTCTTCTATTGTACATCCGTAGCTATAAAAGTTGATATCAGCGCAAGGCGTGGCTCGTACACATTTGACAGTGAAATAGAGCGCTTCCTCTTCTCTGACTCTCACCTCAAACTGGCTGCCCTCAGAGTATTCTTCTTCCATTAGCAGTAACATCCCTGCTTCACTAAAATCGACCATCGTTGCAGTTCGAAATTCTTCATCGCTGTTACAACGAAATTCAATACTTTCCCCAATCGCAATCCGTTTTGCACACCGTTGATCCCTAACTTGAGTATTTAGCTTTGACATAAAAATCCCCACCCAAATATTAAGATTAAAAATTATTGTGAACTAGCTAACACTTTTAGTTAAAAGTCAGAATAAAATCAAGGGATTTGTAGGAAAAAGACTACATTTGTTCGGAATATTACAAGTTGTTACAAATTCTACCGGTATATAATGAAGCTCTAATATAAAGTGTGCTTTATTAGTATAAATTGTTGGTGTAATTTTACTGACAGCAAGGACTATAAAATCAGGGAAAAATCTGAAAATAGTCCATAAGGGCATGAAATATTGCCTTAAGATATGCTTATGAAAAAATTATTCCTTTCTGTTGTCTGGCTGGCTGGCATGGTAAATTAAGCGCACAGAATATTAGCGATTTATCCCCTCCCTGAGGGAGGGGGAACTAATTTTGAAAAGAAGTATTGTACGCGAACAGTATTAGGAAAAAGCATTATATGAGCACAGAAAATCCCCTATTAACTATGATCGGTTTACCGCCTTTTCAGCACATTAAACCTGAACATGTTGAACCTGCAATTGAGACGTTGATTAAATCTAATCGCGAACAAATTGAGAATTTATTAAAAAATAACGAGCATTACACTTGGGATAATTTAATCCAGCCATTAGAAGATATAGATGATCGGCTGGGTCGGATGTGGTCACCTGTCAGTCATATGAATTCTGTTGTGAACTCCGATGCTTTACGTGATGCATATAATAATTGTTTGCCACTGTTGAGTGAGTACAGCACCGAGATGGGGCAAAACGTTGAGCTTTATGAAGCCTATCAGGCCATTAAAGATTCTCCTGAATTTGCAAAGCTCGAAGAAGCGCAAAAGAAAATTGTTGATAATGCCTTACGCGATTTTCATTTATCAGGAATTGATTTACCGGTGGAAAAGAAAAAACGCTTCCGTGAAATTCGTCAACAGCTTTCAAAGCTCACCAGCAAGTATGAAGAAAATGTTTTAGATGCAACACAGGCATGGTCTAAACATATTACCGATGAAAATTTGTTAGCCGGTTTACCGGAGTCTGCATTGGCAATGTCAAAGCAGGCGGCAGAAGCAAAAGAGTTAGAGGGATGGCTTTTTACCTTAAACTTTCCTTCGTATTATGCTGTGATCAGTTATGCAGATGATCGTGCTTTGCGTGAAGAAATGTATCAAGCCTATGCTACTCGTGCTTCAGAGCAAGGGCCAAACGCAGCTGAGTATGACAACAGCGAAGTAATGGAAGACATACTTGCCCTTCGTCATGAGCTTGCTCAATTATTGGGATATAAAAATTATGCTGAGCGTTCGCTGGCAACCAAGATGGCTGAAACCCCGGATCAAGTTTTAACTTTTTTGCATGATCTGGCGGAACGTTCAAAGCCAATGGCAAAACAAGAGTTATCTGAACTTACCGGTTTTGCAAAACAGGAAAATGGTGTGTCTGATTTATCCGCATGGGATGTGCCTTACTACGGTGAGAAGTTGCGTCAACATACCTTTGATTTTAGTCAGGAAGATTTAAAACCTTATTTCCCGGAAACAAAAGTTATCCCGGGGATGTTTGCGGTTGTTAAACGTTTATACGGTATTTCTATTAATGAGATTGAGGCTGGTAAAGTAGAAACATGGCATGACGATGTTCATTTTTATGAAATTCGTGATGATAAAGATGTAGTACGTGGACAGTTTTATTTAGATGTTTATGCGCGCGATAAAAAACGCGGTGGTGCATGGATGGATGATTGCATGGGCCGTAAACGTAATGTTGATGGTTCATTACAAATTCCTGTAGCGTATTTAACCTGTAACTTAACCCAGCCGATTGGCGATGATCCGGCTTTATTTACTCATGATGAAGTGACAACACTGTTTCATGAGTTTGGTCATGGCTTGCATCACATGTTGACTAAAGTTGAACATATTGGTGTATCCGGTATTAATGGTGTTGCCTGGGATGCAGTGGAGCTACCCAGTCAGTTCATGGAAAACTGGTGCTGGGAACGTGAAGCATTAGACTTAATTGCCGCACATTATCAAACAGGTGAACCAATTCCAGAAGAGCTCTTTAATAAAATGTATGCTGCGAAGAATTTTCAGGCCGGCATGCAAATGGTACGTCAAATTGAATTTTCTCTGTTTGATTTCCGTATGTATTATGAATATCAGCATGAGTTTAAAGGAACGAACAGTATTCAGAAAATTTTAGATGAAGTTCGTAAAGAAGTTTCGGTAATTTTTCCTCCTTCGTATAACCGCTTTCAACATGGTTTCTCGCATATTTTTGCTGGAGGTTATGCTGCCGGTTATTACAGTTATAAGTGGGCCGAAGTTTTGTCTGCGGATGCTTTTTCCTTATTTGAAGAAAAAGGTATTTTTGATTCAGAGACAGGTGATGCATTTTTAGAATGTGTGCTTGAACAAGGTGGAATAAAAGAGCCTATGGAGTTGTTTAAAAAATTCCGCGGCCGTGAACCGGAGATAGATGCTTTGTTACGCCATAGTGGTATTGCTTGATTTTAAAGCAATAATATAAAAAATTATAAACAGGTTAATGCTATTCACTTAAGGTGTTTTTTGTAGGTTCGAATTTATTTGAGCGCGGTGTATATACTGACCGTTATGGTTGATTTTCACCTCGGCGTTCGAATAAATTTGAACCTGCATTCCTTAACTGAGCAGCATCAATTAACAGGTAAAAGTTGTTTACAAAAATATTGGAACAGAAATGAAAAAAATTATAATTCTTATTACGTTGTTTATATCATTGACAACACAGGTGCTTGCTGAGAAGCGTTATGTTACAGATCGTATTTTGTTGGGCATACATACAGAAGCCGATGAAGCGAGCAAACTCATTAAATCTGTACCAAGTGGTACAGAGTTAGAAGTTTTAGATACAGCAAAAGGTTTTGTTAAAATTAAACTTGATGATGGTACAGAAGGTTGGGTGAGTTCAGGTTTTATTATGAAAGAAACACCCGCAACAAGAAAATACGATGTTTTGTCGCATCAATATGAACAAACAACACAAGCACTTGATAAATTAAAAGTTGATTTTGAAAAGAACAAACGTAAATTACAAGTCCGTCGAGATCAGCTCTCCAATGCAACTACTACCATTCGTGAATTAAAAAAACGTAAAAAGGGTGGTACTGTTGTTGCCGATCCTGAGACAGAAATTAAATTAGCTGCTGCTTTAGAAGAAGTTGAAGTATTGAAAGTTAAAATTACCGAGTTAGAAAAAAAACCTGAGCCAAAAATAGATCTTGATTCGAAAAAAATATTTGAAGAGTTAAAAAAAGTTAAAGATCAAAATGAAACAATGAAACAAAGTATTGAGGTTGCATTGGCGCATTTAAAGGGTGAAAGTATTCCAACAGCTGAAGAACTTGCCAGTATTCGCCCCCAGTTTCCTACATGGTACTGGAGCTTGTTAGCTATTATTTTATTGCTAGGTGTTATCGTGGGTTACTTTATAATGGATTATCGATTCCGTCGTCGCCATGGTGGTTTCAGGATTTAAAAGAGATATAGCCACGAAGGACACAAAGGTCACGAAGATAAAGATATTATTTAACTACGGGGAGCACGGAGTTCACAGGGAAAAGAGTTAAAGTATAAAAATTTATTCAACCCACTGAACTCTGTGTTCTCCGGTGGTTTAAAAATATAAAACTTGGTGTCCTTCGTGGCTAATTTTTGTTTTTTGATAGGCAATTATGAAATATAAAGATTTACGTGATTTTATTAAACAGCTCGAAGATAAAGGCGAGCTTGTTCGCATCACTCATGAAGTGGATCCTAATCTTGAAATGACAGAGATTTGTGATCGTACTTTACGTGCTGCTGGTCCCGCAATTTTGTTTGAAAATCCCAAAGGTTTTGATACTCCTGTATTAGCTAATTTGTTTGGTACGCCTAAGCGTGTTGCGATGGGTATGGGTGAAGATTCGGTTGAAGCCTTGCGCGAGGTTGGTGAGTTACTTGCCTTTTTAAAAGAGCCGGAACCACCTAAAGGCTTAAAAGATGCCTGGGAAAAGTTGCCCATCTTTAAACAAGTTTTAAATATGGCACCTAAGGTAGTGAGTAAGGCGGCTTGTCAAAAAGTGGTGTTGGAAGGTGATGATGTTGATTTAACAAAGTTACCTATTCAAACTTGCTGGCCAGGTGATGCTGCTCCTCTTATTACCTGGGCGTTAGTAGTAACGAAAGGACCGAATAAAGATCGACAGAACCTTGGTATCTATCGTCAGCAGGTGATCGCTAAAAATAAAGTCATCATGCGCTGGTTAGCACATCGTGGTGGAGCGTTAGATTATAAAGACTGGCAAGAGAAGCATCCGGGTGAACCTTTCCCTATAGCGGTTGCACTCGGTGCAGATCCGGCAACGATTTTAGCGGCCGTGACTCCTGTTCCAGATAGTTTATCGGAATACGGTTTTGCCGGTTTATTACGTGGCGACAAAACTGAAGTCATAAAATGTATTGGTTCTGATTTACAAGTCCCTGCTTCAGCAGAATATGTGCTGGAAGGTTATTTAATGCCAGGTGAAGAGGCAGATGAAGGTCCGTTTGGTGATCACACTGGTTACTATAACGAAGTTGAAAGTTTTCCTGTCTTCACTATTGAACGCATTACTCATCGTAAAGATCCTATTTACCACTCAACCTATACCGGACGTCCACCGGATGAGCCTGCGATATTAGGTTTGGCATTGAATGAAGTTTTTGTTCCTATACTTAAAAAACAATTCCCTGAAATTGTTGATTTTTATTTACCACCTGAAGGTTGTTCATATCGAATGGCAGTGGTGAGTATGAAAAAACAATATCCCGGTCATGCAAAACGCATTATGTTAGGGGTGTGGTCTTTCTTACGTCAGTTTATGTACACCAAGTTTGTTATTGTTACCGATGACGATATTAATGTGCGTGACTGGAATGATGTGATTTGGGCGATGACGACACGTATGGATCCCGCACGTGATACCACCATCATAGAAAACACACCGATTGATTATCTTGATTTCGCTTCACCGGTTTCCGGTTTAGGAAGCAAAATGGGAATGGACGCAACCAATAAATGGAAAGGTGAAACCGATCGTGAATGGGGTGAACCGATTGTAATGGATGACAATGTTAAAAAACGCGTTGATGAAATATGGGATGAATTAGGTATAGATATTTAAAACTAGTAAAAAATTTAGCCACGAAGGACACAAAGAAAAATACATAATAAACCACTGGGGACACGGGGAGCACGGGGCTAGATATTAATTTTAAGAAATCCCCAGTGTTCCCCGTGTCCCCAGTGGTTAAAATCTTTTTTCACCTTTGTGTCCTTCGTGGCTAAATTTATTTTTGCAGATATAAGCGAGATAAAACGTGCGCAAGATAATGATTCTAAATTCAAAAGGCGGTTGTGGTAAAAGCACTATCGCTACTAATCTTGCCAGTTATTATGCTTCGTACGAACAGAAAAAAGTAACTCTGGTCGACTTTGATCCTCAAGGTTCCAGTTTAGATTGGCTTAAAGCGCGGCCACGAAATGTCCCTGAAATAACAGGTATCAATGCAACTAAAGAAGCAGTGCATTTTTCTAAAGAGACTGAAATTGTGATTATGGATGTGCCGGCGCGTATTGAAGGGCGCGAGCTGGCAAATTTAGTTAAACGTGTAGAAACAATTATTATTCCTGTTTTACCTTCACCTATCGATATTCGCGCTGGTGCAAATTTTATAAAAGAATTATTAACCAGTGCACGTGTTTCACGTAAAGAAACAAAGGTTGCCGTAATCGCAAACAGGGTTCGTGAGAATACTCTAAGTTATCACGCTCTATATGCCTTTCTTAAAAGCTTAAAAATTCCTTTTATTACTACGCTACGTGATACGCAAAACTATATTCATGCTGAAGATAAAGGTGTTGGTATATTTGAAATGGCTCCATCAAAGGTTTGGCAGGATCTGGAACAATGGGATCCATTAATTAAATGGTTAAGAAGTAAACGTAGTCGTGCGTCTTGAGAAATAAACTATAATGCTATCAGAAGCATTAAATGGAAATTTTTTATGCGAATTATTAATATAATATTTATATCTTTAATGTTGTCGGCATGTGCATCAATGGTCAATGTTGACTATGACAGAAGTACAGATTTCTCTTCTTATAAGACGTATAACATTGATTCAAAACCAGTAAGGATTTTTGCTGATACCCGAATAAACAGTTCATTTATGCAACAACGTGTTGTGAATGAGCTTAATGCAACCTTAACAAAAAATGGTTTTAAAAATATAGATAAGAATGCTGATTTTAATATTAAGTATTTTTTAGATATTAGAAGAGAAGTAGGCTCGCAAGATTCAGGGGGTTTTTCAATTGGTTTTGGCTCAGCAAGCCGACATTCTGCAATTGGCTTAGGATTTAACATTCCTATCAGAGAAACAACGAGTATTGATTACCTGGTGTTAACTATCGATATTGTTTCAACAAAAACAAATAAACTTTTGTGGCGTGGTTCTTTAGGCTATTCACTTTATGAAGGTGCGAGTCCTGAAACATATACTAAATTGGTGAGTGAGCTTGTAGAAGAAATATTGCAAAACTTTCCACCAAAATAAAAATCATCTATTGTTTTTGTAGGTCGGCCTTTACCTACGTCCATGTAGGTAAAGGCCGACCTACAAACAACTTTTAAGCCCTTCTTTCAGACTTGGATAGATAAGCTCGATTTCAAGCTCATTGATCATTTTTGAGTTATCCATTTTTCTCGATTCTTTTAAATATGAAAGCATTCCCTGACTGATAGCTTTTTCCGCTTCTTCCCAATCAACTAAAGGTGGTCGCTCCAGACCACAAAAATCTGCAATGGTATTAAAGTATTCAGTCATATTGCTATTTGTGCCATCACTGACATTATAAATTTCACCCGCAGTATCTTTCGTTGCTGCTGCAACACAGATCTGAGCTAAATCATCTGCATGTATTCGATTAGTCTGCGGTGATAGATTTTCATGCAGCATAGGAATCTGATCTTTTAAACGTTGTAACGGCAGGCGCTCCGGCCCGTAAATTCCACCAACACGTAATATCGTAATGGGAACAGCATTTTGTTTACCCCATTGCTGTAATTGTTGTTCGGCATCATAACGACGTTTTGCACGATCGACCTGTGGATTAGGAGGGGTTTGTTCATTTATAAGCGCGCCGCCCTGATCTCCATAAATGCCCGAAGTACTGATGTAAATGAGGTGGGCAGGTAAGTGATTCATATCTAAATTTTCCAGAAAATGAGTCATGCGCATATCTTTCTGTCCCTTAGCCGGGGGAGGCGCAAAATAATAAAGTAAGGCTTGTTTGCTAGGCAGGTTCGTTAGACTCTGTGCATCATCAAGATCTGCCTGACAGGTATGAATATGTTGTTGGCGGAATAAATCGATAGAAGATTCACTTCGAGCCAGGGCAAAGACCGATTTTGAGGCATTTTTCCAGATTTTAGCGACACGTAGGCCAATATCACCACAGCCAACAATAAGTACATGTTTAAAAGGTTTATCTTTATCTATCATTAGGGGATAATTCCGCGTCTAAAATTAAGTTGAGTGTTTTAATGAGTTATTCAGTACGTATTGAGTCTAGTGACCACACATTTACCGTTGATGAAGGGGAATCTGTACTCGATGCCGCTCTCCGTCAAAGTATAGCATTGCCCTATGGTTGTCGAGGCGGTGGTTGTGGCGCCTGTAAAGGACAATTACTTGAGGGCAGCATTTCTTACGCAAACGGTTTGCCTGACGGAATTTCTGCAAAAGAGCATGACAAAGGCTATGCACTTTTTTGTCAGGCTGAAGCAACATCAGATCTACTGATTAAATCGAAAGAAGTTAAAGCAGCGAATGAGATAAAGGTGAAAATTTTGCCTTGCCGAGTACATGAAAAAGTACAACTCAATCATGATGTTATTTTAATCAAGCTACAGCTGCCAAAGACAGAACGCTTACAATTTTTTGCCGGTCAATATATTAATTTTTTACTTAAAAATGGTAAGCATCGCAGCTTCTCGTTAGCTAATGCTCCTCATGATGATGAGTTTATCGAGCTTCATATTAGACATGTACCTGATGGGGTTTTTACCAGTGAAGTGTTTGATGAAATGAAAGTAAAAGACATGCTTCGTATCGAAGGTCCTTTTGGTAATTTCTATTTACAGGAAGAGTCAAAGCGCCCGATTATTTTGATGGCGGGGGGAACCGGTTTTGCACCGTTAAAAGGCATGATCGAACATGCGTTAAAAGTTGGAGTAGAACGCCCTATCCATCTTTATTGGGGGGTACGTGCAAAAGAAGATTTGTATATGGATGAGCTTGCACACTCATGGACTAAGCAAAACCCACTCATTCGCTACACACCTGTTTTGTCTGATCCTGCTGAAGCAGATAACTGGTCGGGTCGTACTGGATATGTACATACTGCGATTATGGAAGATTATCCTGATTTAAGTCAGTACGAAATTTATGGCTCAGGCCCACCTGTTATGGTTTATGCGGGTAGGGATGAGTTTGTAAAAAACAATCTGGATTTAGGACATTATTTTTCAGATGCATTTGAATACCAGAAAGATTAATTTGTATTAATTGTGATTGCATCTGCACTGTATTGTCATCATACAATATGATGAAGTAATCTCATAATCAAAACCTTTTTTCTGAGGTTTACTTCGTTCTACTCGCATAGAACGTAGGACTATAATTGATTAATAAACTGGTTTAATATGTAGTTAATGTATATTAAAAGGAACGATCTCCTTCCATCAACTCGCTGGTCAATTGTCTACATTGTAGTAATTCCTGTTGTTGCTTGCATTTTTGCGGGCTGGAATGCTTATCAACGTATTAATGAATTTGAGCAAGCACATTATCGTATTGCCAAATCAACAACAGCTATTGTTGCAAGCGAAATAAGTAAACGTATTAAAGATCAACAACGACGTCTTGGTATTTTTGCCAAACATGAAGAGCAATTGCTTTATAGCCTCGCTCAATCTCCAGAAAATGAAACGCTAAAAAACGAACTTAATAAAAGAGTAAAAGAATCATTTCCTACTGTCTTTGGTGTTTCTATTGCAAATCAAAAAGGTATACCTATTATTGATGATTTTGATGGGGTTATTGGTTATCAGTGCCAGAAAGATTTAAAGTTACATGCACAAGGTCAGCCTCAGCCAATGCGTATTCATCCTAATACTCAACAGTATCATATTGATATTATTGTGCCCTGGAATCATGATGATGGTAAGCCGAAAAATGAAATAAACAGTGGCCTTCTGTTTGTGAGTTTTACACCTGATTTTTTATTTCGTTTACTTGAATTATCAAATGCTCCGCGCCATGAATTAATGTTGGTTAATCATACTTTAAAAAATCTTATTGAAGTTACTGCAACGGGAACAAGAATAGAGCTGGATCGTAATAATTTTGTCCTCACAGACGAAGAACAACAACGTATATTGTTTTCAAGCGCGGTTGAAAATTCAGCCTGGGATTTAGTCGATTTTCGTGACAAGACACTTTTTTCAGAATATCGAAATAATATTATTAGCTTTCATTTTTTACTTCTTACTTTATTTGTTTTTGTAAGCATACTTATGGTTGTGTTATTACTTCGAATTGAAAAAAGAAGAATTAATGCTGAAGAGACTAAAGAAGAAATGTTTTCTCTTTTTAACCATGATCTTCGTTCACCTCTCACTTCCATTTTTGGTTTTTTAGAGTTGTTTACAAGAACTGATCTTTGTGAAAAAACCCCGGTGAAGTGTAAGCATTTAGCAAGAATAGCACTTGATAACAGTTTAGCTATGCGTGAAATTGTTGATGACATATTAGATGTGCAAAAAATGGAAGCGGGTGAAATGCCATTCAATTTTGAGGAGATAGAAATAGTTGCCACTATTAAGCATACTATCGAAATGAATGAGCAGCACGCTAAAATGAATAAGATAAATTTATTTATGTTAAGTGATGAAAGTGCTGTTTATATTAAAGCAGATAAACGTCGTATTAAGCAGGTAATTACAAACCTTCTATCAAATGCTATTAAGTATTCTCCTGAAAATGAAATAGTAACCGTGAGTATAGGCAGAAATAATACTGGAGTGACTATAAGTGTTTCTGATAATGGTCCTGGAATAGAAGAAGATTTTCAGAAGCTGGTATTTAATAAATTTGCCCAATCCAAATCAAAACTGACGCGACATGTAGGCGGAACAGGTTTAGGTCTTGCTATTGTTAAGCACATCATTGATGCGCACAAGGGTAATGTTACTTTTAAAACGGATCCTGATAAGGGAACGACATTTACAATCAGCCTGTTATTTTAGAAGTGTTGCTGTAAGTGACAGGTACCTGTTTTAAATTTAATTAAGAAATAATCCCTTTTTGAAATACTCTGCTGCCAATTTCGGCTCATTTAGATATTCCATTAATAAACCTAACTCTTTATATGTTTCGGGTAGTTCCTTATTGCCAACACTTGCTTCAAGGTAAGCACGCGCTTTTCCCCATAAATCGTTATACATGCACAAGCGTCCTAATGTTAATAATAGCAGAGGATGGTTGTCATGATCTTTTGATAGCTTTTCAGCAAAGACGAGCTGCTTTTCAAGTTGAGATGATTTTACTAATCCGTATAATTTAATAAGAGATGGATTCCATTCTTTGCGTAATATATTTCTGAGAATAATTTCCGCTTCGTCATTTTGTTTGATCTGTATCAGCTTATTACAGTATTTTTCAATTAAACAACCATCTTTTTTTAATTCTCGTGATATGTTTTGCCACAATTTTTGCAGAGCATCCAGTTCTTTATCAGAGTTGATATGCTGGAAAAGTTCCTTATAGGTTTCACATTCTATTTCCAGTAACTTCTTTTCAGGAAAAACTTTATATTTATGTAGTTGTGGTAATAATTTTCTCAGGTCATCCCAACTTTTTAACTGTTGGTATAACTGGCTTAGTAATACCATAATATGAGTGTGTTTTGGTGACAATGTATGAAGGTGAACCAGGGTTGCTAAAGCTTGTTCATTCTGGCCATATGCAAATTGTAACTCAGCTTGTGTTAGCCGGACTGAAAAATCAGCATCAGGCATGCTCTTATGAGCTAGAGCAAGGTAGTGATCACGACGTTCAGGTGCATTTTGTTTTTGTGCTGCTTTAGCAGCGGAAAGGTAATTCAATAAAGGCATGTCACTATTTTTAACTGCTTTAGTTAATAAGCGTTCAGCTTTTTTCCACTGTCCCTGGGATAAATTAATCAGCCCCTGTAAAGATATTTTTCGTGCTTTTTTAGTCTGTTGAGCAGAACGCCACTTTTTTAGATGTTCAGGCATAGTCCAGGTGTTAATAACAAAACGTACCAGTAAATATCCAAAAAGGTAACTGAATAAAAGTAAAACTAAAAAGAGTGACAGGCTCATTTCCAGGGTATTGTAACCACGGCCAAATAAAACATAACCTGAATCATCATGTGCAAGTAAGCCGGAGGCTATGGCAATAAATATGATGGCAAAGAAACTAAATAAATATTTCATGACTTTTCTTTAACCTTTACAACTGGTGCCACAGGTAATTGGCCCTGAGTTCGGTATTTTTTAATTGCAGAAAAAGTTGATGAAATATCAGGTAAAGTTGGGTCGATATCAAATTTTTGAAGTTCTTCAATACTCGCCAGCATGTTACGGGTAACGTTATGCTCAGTGTCAAAATATTGATTAATCCATTTTTTAGTTGTTGCTAAACGTTCTTGATAAATTTCATTATGGCCACTCAATAATGCTAAGCGCGCTTGCTCCAGTAATAAGGCAAGATTTTGTATCAGGAAAAAATGTTGATTAGGAGCAAGTAATGGCTCTAACGGTTTTTCATGGTTACGAATAACAATAAGACTTTTGATATCTTTCCAGATGGCTGCGGGGAGATCTTTAATACCTTTAACCTCAGAGGAGGCTGGTGTTTTCTCTATTTGATTTAATTTGTGTGTTTTTGGATCCGGTGTATTTAATGGCAGGTTTGGAATATTATTACTCATAGCACTAAGGCTAACGGACAAACCGGCTAAGTCGATGGTTGGAATATTGTTTAAGATCTGAAGATCTTTAGCTAAAATTTTTCTGATATTTAATAACGCGGGATCAGCAACTTCAGCTAAGCGAGCATCGGCGGCTTTTAAAGCAACGGATGCCGTGGCAACATCTTTTTCAAGTAATAAACGGTGGTTTGCTACCTGAACTAAATATTCAGCTTCAGCCATTAACCAGTCATTACGTAAATGTTCATTATTACGAACAATATTCGTTAAATTATTGCGTAGATTTTCCTGTTCGTTATGAATTTTTTGAATTTGTTTTTCGTTTTGAGCGGTAAATTCCAGCTGTTGTTTTTTTATTGAAGTAATTTGTTGATCAATATTTTGAGATAGTATTTGTTGCTTAATAGAATGTGTTTGCTGACCTTCCCATAAAAGATAAAGACCACCGACAGCAGCAAGAGCAACAAAAAAAGTAAATATGTATGGGCCCGCGTTAGATGGCGTAGCTTTAGTTTTGTCACTCCCTTTTTTCGGGGAGGGTGATTTATCGGTCGGTTTTTGATCCGGTAATTTTTTTTCAGTTTTTTCTGTATCAGTAGATTTTTTTTCAGCGTCTGTCATGATGTTTCCGTAATGTATATATTCTTTATGACAATGTGGAACCTTTGCACGAATGCTACGAAGCAAGATAACTGGTTTACCCTACAGAATACATTTACTGTTGGGTACGGCGAAAACTTCTTCAAAAGTGCCCTGAGT
>JAGLTQ010000068.1 GCA_023135195.1 Gammaproteobacteria bacterium
CTTCGCCCGTCCATGGGCTCGTCCGCTTTTTCATTAGTTTTGCCTTGTTCTCTGGCTTCTCGCTATCCGTGCAAAGCTCCCAATAAAGAATTTAATTTTAATGTTTCAATGATTGCGTCGTCACTTGCTTCATTTGCGATGAATAAATTACCACTGAATTTTGCTTTTTTTGCAATCTCAACAAGACGCTGATTAATTAATAATAATGGTACCTGCAAGAGCCGTGATAGTACCTTTACTGGTGTTAACTCAAGTAAGTTTTTCAGGCTTTCAGCACTAGTAATGACAATAGCGGCTATCTGATTATTCTGCAAATATTGTTCTAAATCTGAGGTATTTGTCGCCGGTTTAATTCGTTTATAAACATCAATATATTCAACAATTGCCCCACGTTGCTGCAAGGTTTCTTTTAGGTGTTCTCGTCCACCACTTCCACGAATAATCAGAATGTGTTTTTTATCAACATTTTGCATAGCTGACGTTGCAAGCAAACCTTCGCTATTAAAATTTTCCTGAGGGCTAATATCAGGTTGCTTGCCAAGAATATTATGTAACGTTTTTGCGCTGCCCTGACCAATGGTCGCAAGCAAAATATTCTCGGGTAATATTGTTAATGCCTGAATTTGGTTAAGACCGTGTTTAACCGCATTGGGGCTGATAAAGATAATAATGTCGAACTGCTGAAGCTGTTGAATTTTTTCTTTATTTTCCTCTGTAAGCTCAGAGGGAATTATTTCTAATGTGGGAAATAAAAAGGTCTCACCACCCGCTGCTTTAATGCCTTGAGCTAGCTTACCGGATTGATGTGCCGGGCGGGTGATCATGATATTCCGTATCATTTTTGAGTCACTTATGAGTTTTCATAAAGCTCATTTAAGATTTTATCGGCACCACGTGAGAGTAAATCTTCCGCTAAAACAGTACCAAGTTCTTCAGCATTTTCAGGAGGACCTGCAATCTCACCACGTATAATTTGTTTACCATCAACCTGCCCCACTAAACCACGCAGTAAAACAATACCGCGCTCATATTCAGCATATCCAGCAATTGGAACCTGACAACCACCTTGTAAACGCTCGTTCAAGGCACGTTCTGCCAGGACACGAATCTGTGTTTTATTGTCATTGAGTGGAGCAATAAGATTATGTACCCGTGCATCATCGGTACGGCATTCAATGCCTACGGCTCCCTGACCAATAGCGGGTAAGCAGACGTCTGTAGCAATAAACTGGGTGATGCGATCATCAAATTTGAGGCGTTTTAATCCTGCTGCAGCAAGAATAATGGCATCGTATTCGCCATTATCAAGTTTCTTGAGACGGGTATTTACGTTGCCACGCAAATCAACAATTTTGAGATCGGGGCGAAGGGCAGCAATTTGAGACTGGCGGCGTAAACTCGATGTACCTAAACGGGCGCCTTGAGGTAACTCTTCAAGCATTTTGAAGTTATTTGAAACAAAGGCATCACGAGGATCTTCGCGCTCACAAATCACGGCGAGATGCAGTCCTTCAGGGAATTCAACAGGCACATCTTTCATTGAATGAACCGCAATATCAGCTCTGCCTTCAAGCATGCCTGTTTCGAGTTCCTTAACAAAAAGGCCTTTGCCACCAACCTTTGCCAGTGGGGTATCAAGGATTTTGTCGCCTTGAGTGACCATGGTGACCAGCTCAATTTTTAATTCGGGATGGTATTTTTTCAGCAAATCACTAACATAGTTAGCCTGCCATAAAGCAAGCGGGCTTTTACGTGTTGCGATGCGAAGGATTTCTTCAGACATGGGAAACTCTCGGTTATATGGGTATAAGTAAAATTTATCGAACTAATTTAAGTCAATATTGTAATACACTTATAATACACGAAATAATTACTTGGCTCCTGATCAATCATTATCAATATTGAGCCATGGGAGAAGGATTTTAATGTTTTCATTTACTTTAAAAAAGTTTAAATCGCTTTTGCTAGTCGCGATTGCCGGTTTATCTTTGCTCTGGATTGTTGATGGTTCCGCCGAAAGCGCACCTGTATCTGTCGCTGATCAAAGTATAGATTCTCTACCGCATGTTGTAATAAGAGAGGGTATGGATTTAACAGCAGATGCTAGGCAATCAAACAAAAAACAAATTCCCATTTTAATGTTTTTTTCCATGGAACATTGCCCTTTTTGTATGGAAGTACAAGAAGATTATTTAAAACCAATGTTACGCAACTCAGAATATGACAGTAAAGTGATTATTCGTAAAATGAAGATAGACAGTACAGACACCCTTCGTGACTTTAATGGCAAAGAACGTGATTCGGGTGAATTTAGTGATGACTATAATGTGTCGATGGTACCTACGTTAGTGTTGGTTGATGCGCAAGGAAATAAAATTGCGCCAGCTATTATTGGTATAGCAAACTCTCATTACTACAGTGCTGAACTTGATGATGCCATTGAAGCATCAACTCAGAAAATGCGAGCTATCGCAAAACGCTAATGATATTTTGTTATTTCTAATATATGTCCCCTCCCCTTTAAGGGGAGGGGGAAAATTTAATCTTTTGATTTAAATTAAATTTAAAGAGTTTATCTACTAATATGAAAAAAATTGTTATTTTATTTTTTCTCTTCTTTATTTCTTTACAGCCGACACTTGCCGATCAACTTCCTGAATACAGCCTTCATTATGATCCCCAACGCGATGCTTTTCAGGATGGACGTGATGCGATTAAACTGGCAAAAGAAAGCAACCGTAGAATATTAATAGAAGTAGGTGGAGATTGGTGTAAATGGTGTCATGTATTAGATCGTTTCCTGGATAAAAATCCAGAGGTTAAAAAACAATTACACCAGACATTTGTTTTTCTTAAAGTGAATGTTAGTGACGAAAATTATAATAAAGAATTCCTAAAAGTGTTTCCTCGACCTTTGGGTTATCCACATATGTATGTTACTGAAAAAAATGGCAATTTACTTTTGTCTAAAGACACAGCGGATTTTTTTGTTAACAGAAAATATTCAGCTAAACGATTCAAAGCCTTTTTTAAACATTGGGCAATAAACAAGAAGATAGCAAATGGTTCAGTCAACGTTGTTAAATAGACGTAAGTTTATGCAACTATTAGCACTAGCTGCGGCTGCATATCCTCTTTCAGGTTTAGCTGGAAGTCGTCAGCAGGCATTAGCGTCTGATTCTGTAAGTAAAGAAGAGCCGTGGCTAACAATTTCTGCGGTACAGGAACATTTGTTTCCAGCAGAAAAAAATTCACCCGGTGCGAGTGATATCAATGCATTGATATATTTACAAAACATGATGGTGACACCTGACTTTGACAATGAGAAAGGTGAGCTTATTCATAATGGTGTTGCCTGGTTGAACGATCTTGCAAAACAACAACATTCAAAAACATTTATACAACTCGATAGCACGACAAAAGAAAAAACATTAAGACGTGTAGAAAATAGTAATGCTGGTTCACGTTGGCTTTCTACACTTTTAACGTATTTAATTGAAGCATTGTTATCCGATCCGGTTTATCAGGGAAATCCAAATGGAATTGGCTGGAACTGGCTACAACATCAACCTGGTTTCCCCTTGCCAACTGAAAACAAAAAATATTTTAAGATAGGAAAAAATAGATACAGGCACACTAAAGCATGAGTAAAGATTACGATGTTTGTATTATAGGCAGTGGAGCAGGCGGTGGTCCGGTCGCATTAGAGCTTGCAAAGGCAGGCAAGTCTGTATTGATTTTAGAAAAAGGGCCATGGTTAACAGAAAAAGATTTTTATAAAGATGAATTAGCATGTTGCCGCCATAGCGTGTATACCCCGCAATTAGCAGATGAAAAGCATGTTATAGAAGAACAGTATCGAGACGGCAGCTGGCAGGGAGAATCCACAGAAGAGTCAGGTTGGGATTTTTGGAATGGCAATGTAGTTGGTGGTTCATCTAATTTTATGAGTGGTTTTTTTTACCGGCTTAAACCAAAAGATTTTCGCTTACTATCAGAGTTTGGTTCTATTAAGGGCGCTAATATTGCAGACTGGCCTATTAGCTATGATGAGCTGGAACCGTACTATACAAAAGCAGAAACAGAAATCGGCATATCAGGTCAGGTAGAGCAGCATCAGCATCAGGAGCCTCGTTCAACGAAAGCATTCCCGTACCCGCCTACAACAGAACACCCTATTGTTAAGCATATTGATAAAGCTTGTGATCAACTGGGTTTTACATCGTTAAAAACACCAAGAGCTATTTTATCAAAACCGGATATGGGACGACAAAGCTGCGAGTACTCAGGTTATTGTGGTAGTTATGGTTGTTCAACTGGCGCGAAAGGAAGTTCACGTGCGGCTTTACTAGATCGTGCAATTAAAACAGGAAACTGCAAAATAGTAGCAAATGCAAAAGTGGTAAAAATTGAAAGTGATAATAAAGGTAATGTGGCATCAGTAAAATATTTTGGCGAAAACAACATAGAGAAATCAGTCAGCGCAAAAGTAGTTGTTGTCGCCTGTCAGGCTATTGAAACCAGTCGTTTGCTTTTAGCGTCAACAGGACCAAAACATCCCAATGGTTTAGGTAATAATCACAATCAATTAGGTAAAAATTTATTATTCTCAGCAGGTGGTTCGGGTACAGGTGAATTTACCTATAGCAAGTTAGATAAATTAACAGCAGATCAATTGAAAACACGAGGTCCATTTGTTAATCGAAACTTACAAGACTGGTATTTTATTAATGATAAAAAAATGGGTGGTACAGCAAAGGGCGGTACGATAGATTTCTTATTGCGCCACCCGAATCCAATAAGCAAAGCAATGCGCCTCAAACGAGGTGATGATGATAAATTAGTTTGGGGCAAAGAATTAAAACGTAAGATAAAGTCTGCTTTTGCCTCAACTCAAGGTTTACGTTTTGAAGTTTTTAATGACTGGTTACCAACGGATAATTGTTTTGTCAGTTTAGATAATAAGGTGAAAGATAAATGGGGCTCGGCTGTTGCAAAAATTCGTATTGGTTATCATGAGCACGATTTAAAAGTAGGTGAATATTTAAGTCAAAAGGCCATTAAAGTTTTACAACAAATGAATGCAGATAATATTCGCTATAATGTAAGCGGTTCTCCTCCAGCCAATCTTGTTGCAGGCGGTTGCCGTTTTGGTAATGATATTAGGACATCAGTATTAGATAAAGATTGTAAAGTACATGATGTCGATAATCTGTATATTACAGATGGAAGTTTTATGCCGACAGGTGGAAGCGTACCTTACACCTGGACTATTTATGCAAATTCTTTTCGCGTAGCTGATATTATTAAAAAACGCGTTTAAATCTGGTCGTTATTTTTAAATAAGATTGTATAAATGCTAAAAGCAGTGTCGAAACACCGCTTTTAGCAAAGGTATAGTTACGTGTTATTCAGTTTCTGTGGCTGGTTCAGCCTCAGTTGTACCAAGTTTAATAAGACCGTAACCTATTGCAATCTCAATATAAGAAGAAAACTTCCATAAAAGTTCTGGTAATTGTACTCCCAAAAATCCACCCCATAAATCAAAGTCAGCATAGCTACCAAGTAAGTCAATCAAACCAATGGCAATAATTAGAATTCCTGCAATTTTCATATGATTTTCCCTTTGTTAAGTATAATTTTTTATCATTAGTATATTAAAGAATATTCTTCTTCCAGATTAGTTTAGCATTTTTATTATTATTTTCATTAAGAATTTTTTAAATAAGATCATTGTTACTTAGTGCTCTTCGAGCAACTTCAGCAGATATTACTTTTAGTTCGAAAATAAGGAGTACGTTAAACCTAGAGCTGCACATGCCCCAATGACTTGAACGATTCCCACTTTGTATTTGAATAGTGCGATAAATGCTACAGCACCAATTATAGCGGACACCCATTCAAAGTTTGCTTCAAAGCCTTTAGGCCAAAGCACATGGTAAGCAAAAAATGTAGCAAGGTTTAAAATTACACCAACAACGGCGGCAGTAATACCTGTTAAAGGTGCAGTAAATTTTATATCGCCACGTGTTGCTTCAACGGCTGGGCCACCAAGTAATATAAAAAGAAACGAAGGTAAAAAAGTATACAAGGTTGCAATGCTCGCTCCAGCAGCACCGGCCATTAAAAGTGCATCGGGCCCGAATATTTCCTTCGTCCAGCCACCAACAAAACCAACGAAGGCTACAACCATAATCAGCGGGCCGGGTGTTGTTTCACCTAATGCAAGACCATCGATCATTTGAGTTCCACTTAACCATGCATATTGTTCAACACCACCTTGATAAACATAGGGTAAAACTGCATAGGCACCACCAAAGGTAACAAGTGCGGCTTTAGTAAAGAACCAACTCATTTGTGTAAGAGTACCTTGCCAGCCATAGGTTAAAGTCAGCGCGATCATTACCGCAGCGCCAATGGATAAGCCAATTAAAATAAATACAATAAATCGGCTCCATTTAAATTTTGCATGCTCGGGTATAGGGGTATCGTCATCAATGATGGCGGGGCCATAAGTCTCTTTGGAACTACCATGACCACCACCAGCTACAAATTTATCGGGTGCATATCGTGATCCGATATAAGCAATAATACCGGCCATTAATACGATATAAGGAAAAGGAATGTTAAGGGCAAAAATAGCAATGAAAGCTAAGACGGCTATACCTCGAAGTACATTATTCTTTAATGCTCGTGAACCGATGCGATAAGCGGCAAAAACCACAATGGCTGTTACTGCGGGTTTAATACCATAGAGGATACCTTCAACGGCAGACACATCACCAAAGGAAAGGTAAATCCAGGTAAGAGCAATAAGTATAAACAAAGAAGGTAAAACAAATAAAACACCGGCGGCTATACCACCCCAAACACCGTGCATTAACCAGCCGATATAGGTTGCAAGTTGTTGTGCTTCTGGCCCGGGTAGAACCATGGTGTAATTAAGTGCATGTAAGAAACGGTGTTCAGAAATCCAGCGACGTTTTTCAACAAGCTCCTGATGCATCATACTAATTTGGCCCGCAGGCCCTCCAAAACTTATAAAGCCAAGTTTTAACCAATAAACAAAAGCTTCTCTAAATGAAACAGGTGCAGGTCGTTCGAGTGCATCTTCCATAATAAATTCCCCTTAAACACATAATGTTGTTCAGTTAATGTGCTGTTTTTTGTAGCTTCGAAATTACGTACACGGATGTACTTATGCAGCGATGGCAAGGAAGCCATGGAGCTGCCATTCGAACGCGGTGCAAGTTTTAACCTCGGCGTACGCGCCCGAACAAAGTGACAAGTACCCTTGGGGTGAATAAATTCGTACCTACATTTTTAAATGTATAAATTTATTTTTATAGTTTTTGTATAAACCAGTTATAGGTTGCTACACACGTTACGGTGTTTTCTATGTCTTTAATTTCAACGTTGACAGAAATTGATGCGCGTCCTTTTTTTGCAAACCGGCTCTCGAATTTTTCTTGAACCCCATCAGAAATAGATGGGTAAGCAATAATGTTTTTTACTGCTGGTTTTTTAAACTTAACAGTGGCATCACGAAGAACAGGAATCACTTTACCGACAAGTTCAGGGAATAATGTTTGTAAGAATTCTCCGCTTGCCGTTTCGGCCAGGGTAAATTGCGCACTTGCATGCATTGTCGCTAAATGATTATGAGTTTCATCAGTAAAAGCTAATTCAAGATTTCCATCTCTTGCTTGTGTTATGCCGACTTTTTTAACAAAAGGTATTTCGGTTACGTCCATGCTAAGCCTTTTTTATTTTGGTTCTTCTTATTATTACCATTAACACAAAGAGTATACATGCAATGGCCGTTGCTGCCGGAAATAAAAGTGTCGTTAGAGAATAGTTTTCTAACGCGACAATAACAATGAGATTACGGCTTGCCATGAGGTTAAAAAAAGTGAGTTGCTCTTCATAAGGATGGTTATAAGATTTTCTAAAAGTTGGCACAAAACCAAGTAGATCAACTGTTGTTAATATGATTACTGACCATAATGGATTGGAGGTAAAATACCATAAAGGTAATGAGGTCATTGCAACGATAAAAAAGAGCCAGTCAATATTTGAAATTATACGATCGGATTTTTTTGTATACGCTAAAAAAGCAACATAAAGAGTAATAAGACCAGAAACACCTATTGGCCATGCACCTGCACCACCTTTGTCAGTTAGTGTTGCAAGAAAAACGATGAAGGTTACCGAGGCCCATATGATCCAGGAAAAAGCATGCGGTTTTGTTTTGCCCTGATGAATTGAGAGGATATAAGGAATAAAGGCAATAAAGGTTATTGCGATAGCAATGGCGCTGAATATTTCTTTGTATATCAGTGCCATTAATAATTACTCAGACATTTTTTTCATTAAGCCTACCGCCATCCAGATCAACATCAATGCTGCAGAAATAAGTGCAATCCATAAAATCCAGTGACGCCAGTTAATTTCTTTTGCTTTAGGTTCTAAAGCTTGTTTATTAATAGTGCGTGTCGTGTCTGTTAATAATAGAGCGGTGCTAATCATATTGGCATCTGTGATCGCATTATTTGGTACGTGAGGTAACAGTTGGTTAGCATTAATATTTACCGGTTTTACCTGGGCACTACCCCAGACAACACGATAAGGTGCTTGTCCACGAGCAACAAAAACAAGTTGCTGTGGATACCATGCTAATTTTACTTCTGGCGTGCCAGAGCCAATTCCTCCACCTTGTTGATCAAATCGTAACAGCCATTGGCTATCCCGATTAGGTGAAATATTAATTTTAGTTTTTTCTATATCGGTTCCATTTACAGATAAACGATAAAGTAATGTTGAACCACGATATCTCCATGGTTGTTCAGCATTTGTTCTGGATAATACACGAACCATAACAACCGTATTATTTTCAGGAAGCTTAATCTCTAACTGGCGGGATAGTGATTTTAATTGATTTTGAAAAGTATATTCGCCGGCTGTAGCTGTTGCATGAATAGAAATATTTTTCCAGTTTTGTTTTTTATAAGTGGATGATTGAGTATGTGTTACTTCAATACTTTCTATTTCCAGGCCGGGTTTTTGATCTTGAAATAAGATTTGTAAGTAATTTGTTTTTGCTGAGTATACGTTAATGGTGTTTTCCATTAACCGATGATTTTGGTAAGAGAGGTTAACCAGTGTTTTTCCGCTGGCAATAAGTCGCCAGTATTCAAGGTTGCTACTTTTAGATACGTTTAATTTCCGAATAAAAGAAGCATTGTCAGAATTTTTCCAGGTAATCTTTAATTTATTAACAGATTTTTTCCATTCACGTAAATCAATAATGTAACCCGCTAAACGATTATTTTGTTCGTCGCTAGGTAAACGGCTATGAATATTAATGACTTCACCTTGCGCGTTTCGTTTTATATTTAAATGAAGGTTAGAAATAGATTGCCCGGTTTGTTGATAGAGCGGATAAAAGGGCATGTTTTTTGTTTCGGTTTTTTTATTACGTTGTATTGCCGTGCTACGTAATCCATGAGGAATAACATGGCCATTGCCATTTAATACTCGTAGATCACCTAAATCAGGCCTGCTTATACTTTCATAAACGACAGCGGGAATTTCAAGCTCATAATAAGGTGTATTTCCATTTATTTGTGTTTCTGCGATATAGGCAAAATCCTGCTCGGACAAAGCCAGAATTATTTTTGGCAAAGTAAATAATAAAATGAGGAGTGTTAACTTAAGCTTCATCGTTTGTTTCCTTTTCTATTTCTTGTTCGGCAGCAGGAGGTACTGGAGAAAAATAGCCAACAACCAATAATAATAAACCGACCGACATAAATGAAACAATACGCTCAACCGTACCGGTATTGGCAAGGTCAAACATAAAGAGTTTTATAACCACGGCAGCCATGACTATTGCACCTGCTATCCAGATACTTCTCATTTTTTTATGTGCCCCCATGATCATGCAAGACAGGCCTGTGACACTCCAAAGGATGGCAACACCTGTTTGCACCAGTCTTGATTGAGTCATATCTGAGAGATCAAAATCGATGTGCCACATATGGTGTGCAAGTCGTATCCACATTGTATTCAACCAAAGGAAGACACTGATTGCCAGGAGTAATTTACTGTAATCAAAACGCCAGCGTTGTTTGCCCCAGTCTTCAAATTCAAGCGGTAACCGTTGCCAGTAGGTTAATGCTAATAATTGAATGGCGAAAACAATATCCAGTGGGTTTATAAATGGTAAGTATTCGAGTGGTGCTGCCCGGCCATCGTTAAATATATTCATTAATACAAACCAGGCCCATACGCCAAGGGCAACAGGTTTCACCGCGACAGCTTGATATTGTGTTTTATGCTGTGCAACAGGCCACGCAACTTTTTGGCCGTAACGATACATAAACATCATGAATAAAGTTGGTATTAAACCAGTCATTATTAACGGCCATGTATCTGCACCGTGGACATAGTGATCCACTTGCCATGCTGCTTCAATCGTTATAATGGCAATAATGAACCAGAAGCCTGCCGTATGTAACCAATTGGTATGACTCGTTTGTTGTGTATCGTACTTCTTTAAAATCCATAGATGTGCTGCAAAGGCAACGGTCCAACTTATAACGTTCCAGTCACCGAAAGGATGGTCATTCTCAAGTAATATAAATGGAATTAATAAATATAAAGCGGGTAACAAGGCTAATGCAGGAAGCCGCAGTTCATCCCATTCTAATTTTTGTTTGATCCATTGCAGAGTAATGGCAGTGAAGCTTGCGAATAATATAAGGCTAAAGACAGAATTTATGGATGAGATATTATTGTCGATCTCATTAATACCTGCACCAACCCACCAGATTAATCCCCATGCAAGAAAGGGAACAGATAAAGATTGTTCTTGTGGAATTAAACGGTGTTTACCCGAGGTTGATTTATGAATATTAACTTTCAACTGCCACGCGACAAAAAGACCGGATAGAGCAATAATTAATGCGCCAATGTAATTGCCATTGAGTATAAAGAGAGGGTCACCACTGGAATAAGTGATGGAAGAAAAATAGGTATAGGCACTGGCAAGCTGTAAAGCATAACCCAGTAAACGTGGTAATAGACGAGATTGTCGTGTACCTACCCACACTGCGGCAGCACCTTCTAATGCCCATGTGCCTGCTGTCCAGCTAGCATCAAGTGCAAAGGGAACTGCAAGCGTGGCAAATATTACACCGAGTGCTAAAAATGCTTCACATATAAGTCGAAACTCTGATGTTAATCGTTGCCATAAAATGGAAGCTAAGCTGATATAAAAAGCAGCAAGAATAATACTGCTCCAGGCCAGAGCGTATTCAATGTGATTCACCATGCCAGCCTGTAATCCGAAGCCAACGATCGGCACACCAAAGATTAAGGTGCTATCGACATAACCTTTAAGTTGCACAGGTTGACGAATAGCAAATAAAACAGAAATAGCGAGATACAATAAATAAAATGCAATGAGGAAAGGTTCCGCTTTTGAAAAATCAGCCGGAGTATAAGAATTAATACCCCAAGCAGTGGCAACAACAAAAGTAAATAAGAAACCAAGCACATTTAATAATCGCCATGATTTAAACCAGGCTATGCCAAAAATACCAAAATTAAGAACAAGGTAATAACTAAATAAAGCCACATAATTGCCACTACCAGTAGAAGTTAATATGGGTGCAATAAAGCCACCACTTAATGCAAGTACAGCAAGTGCACGTGAGTTTTGTAATACGGCAAGAGCAGCAGAGAAAGCAGCGAAAACAAACAAAATGGCAAAAGCAAAAGTGGGTGGCAGTAAATCATAAAGGCGTAAAGCAGAAAAAACAGTGAGGTATAAAATAGCTAATGCGCCACCCTGTAATACAAGTGCATAGCCCGTCTTTTTATCACGTAAGCGCCAGCCTATGCCCAACATAATAATACCAACAAGTGCGATGCCCGCTAAGCGTAACTCAATCGGGAACACACTTCGCTCGGCTGCATACTTTACTAAAAACGCAAGCCCAAAAAATAATACTGTTACACCCACTTTGACGATGATGTTGCCCGTGGTGAAAAAGTGCTTAACCCAGTCTATTGCTGCTTGAATTGGTTGAGGTAATGCGGCTGGAATGTAAGGTTCTTCTGACCATGTATTATTTGTAGCTATGGGAATGGGTTTCGTGATGTCATCAATTAAGCTGTCATCTGCTTTATTGGCTTCATCTGGTTTTTCTGTTGTCGTGTTAACAATAATTGGTTCTTTAGTTTGTGCTGTTTCAGGCTCAGCCACTATTTCTTGTTTAACCGACTGAGCTGCCGGTTCTTCTTTTACTTTTTCAGTTTTAGCTGCAGTAGAAGAGTCCATGCTATTTTTAAGATTTGATAACTCTTCTTGTAATTTTTTAACTTTGTTATCGGTAGTAATCCATGCGCCAATAGCAAAGCCAGCCAGCATGCCATAAACCCAACCACCATGCCGACCAAGCATAGAACCAATAATTAAACCTGCTATGGCTAATACAATATGCATATCACTCCCCTAATTAATCCTTTATCTGAGAATTTTATAATTTATTTTAGTTATCTTTAGCCTAAGAATTTTCTTACCGCAGCTACATGTCGCCGGCTTACTTCAATTTTTTCATCTATATTTTTTAGTTCTGTTAAGTAGCGGCCTTGTTGATCTTTGCGTATTGCTTTTAGTTGTTGTTTTGCTACCAGCGCATTCCGATGAATTCGAATAAAGGAATCACCAAATCGGGATTCAAGACTTTTTAATGACTCTTCAATTAATACTTCGCCTTCACGATATTTTACCGTGACATATTTTTGTTCAGCATGAAAATAATAAACCTCATCAAGGTCGATTTTTCGTACGCCACTGTGAATACGCACACTTAGATATTGTTTTTTGGTTTCATTATTTTCATGTTGTATATTTTGTAATTGAACACGATTAAGTCGTTTTGCTGAATGTAAGGCCTTATCCAGTTTTTCTTTACGCACGGGTTTTAATAAATAGGCAATCGCATGGGAATCAAAAGCTTTAAGTGCATATTCATCATAGGCCGTGGTGAAAATAATCGCAGGTGGTGTTTCTAATTCAGAAAGTTTATTTGCGGCTTCAAGTCCATCCATACCGGGCATACGAATATCAAGTAAGACAACTTCAGGGTTATGTTTTTGTGTTTGTTCTATTGCAGTTAAACCATTATCTGCTTCAATGATTTCATGGCCCTCATTCAACTCATCAAGCTGACGATGCAAACGTTGACGAGCGAGTTGCTCATCATCAACGATCAAAATCTTCATGGGCTTCTACCTGTTTGGGAAGTTCATAAGGAAATTGCAGTGACACCTGATACATATCTTCTTTTTCCGATACTTCAAGTTTTCCACGGTGACCATAAAGTGCTGTTAAACGTTCGCTCACATTTTGTTGGGCGAGCTGATTACCATGTTGACGTTGAGTTGAGTTTTTATCGGGTAATGAATTTGTTAAGGTAAACTCTATTTGTTTATTATTAAGTTCACCTTTTATTTTAATGCAACCGCCTTTCATTTGAGATTCAATACCGTGATAAATTGCATTTTCAAGTAAGGGTTGTAATAATAAAGCGGGTACCTGAGCATCATCAGGCACGTCTAAATCCCATTTCACTTCCAGGCGATCACCTAATCGGAGTTGTTCAATTTCAATATAACGATGACAAAGTTCCAGTTCTTCTTCTAACGGAACTTGTTTACGAGCATCACTTAAACTGACCCGAAATAAATCAGCCAGATTTTCAACGGCCATTTCTGCTTTTTCAGGATCACTACGGGTTAATGCGGCAATGGTATTCATGCTGTTAAAAAGAAAATGTGGTCGAATGCGAGATTGTAATGCTTGTACCCGTGCTTCGGTTTCAGCCCGAACATTGCGGCGCCATTGATTCTGGATATAAAAATAACGAAAAACAGGTCCGGTTAAAATGGCTCCGATGGCGATATTGCGGAGAAAAAAGTGTAAATGCCAGCTCGGTGGATATAGCTCAATCGAGTTTGCGTAAATGAAGTAATAGGTCAGCTCGGTGATAATAGCGATTACGCTTAAAACAATAATATAACTGATAATGCCGGCTTTAATATTTGAAAAGCGTGTCAGGTAAGGGCGAAACAAGCAAAGAATGGAGCAACTTGCCAGTGCACACCATTGCACAAAGAGTGAAATCAAGCCCAGTTGGTACCAACGCTGTGTGGCGGGAATATCCATGGGAGCGAGGGCGAGAAAAAAGGCAAAAAGCTCGGCAATCAGCACGACAAAAAATACCGCACGAATACCGCATAAATTGGGTAAAAAAAGTGTATCTGTGTCGGAGTCAGTTTTGGCCAAAATAATCTTTTTATTGTTAGTTTAAATTTAGTATAGCACTCCTTTTATATATACACGCTGGGCGTCAAGCGGGCAACACGTTATACTTCGAAAAATGATATTTACCATAACAAGCTAACAGGCAGTTAGAAGCATGAGCAAAACGAGTAATAAGCCAAGTAAAAATAATCCTGCAGATAAACTTTGGGGTGGTCGTTTTACCGCGCCAACAAATGAATTTGTTGAAGTATTTACTGCATCCGTCGGCTTTGACCAGCGTATGTATAAACAGGATATCACCGGCTCAATTGCACATGCACGTATGCTTGAACATATCGGGGTACTCACCACCGATGAATGCAAAGCGATTATTACTGGCTTGAATGACATCATGATTGACATTGAATCAGGTCAATTTGCCTGGTCAACAGCGCTTGAAGATGTACATATGAATATCGAAGCACGTTTAACCGATCGTATTGGTGTCACAGGTAAAAAACTGCACACTGGACGTTCACGTAACGATCAGGTTGCAACAGATATTCGTTTATATCTGCGTGACGAAGTTGATGCTATTGATGCAGAGTTAAAACGTTTATTAGAAGGCCTGGTGAGTCTGGCGACTCGTGAAGTTGATACCATTATGCCGGGTTTCACTCATTTACAAACAGCACAACCGGTCAGTTTCGGTCACCACATGTTAGCCTGGTGTGAAATGCTTATTCGTGATCGTGAACGTCTAAAAGATTGCCGTAAACGCATTAATGTTATGCCGTTAGGCAGTGCTGCATTGGCAGGTACAACGTATCCAATTGACCGTGAATTCACTGCGCGTGAATTAGGCTTTGATGGCATTTGTGAAAATTCACTGGATGGTGTTAGTGATCGTGATTTTGCTATTGAGCTGGTTTCGGTTTCATCGCTTATTATGATGCACCTGTCTCGCTTTTCTGAAGAGCTCGTATTGTGGAGTTCAGCGCAGTTTGATTTTGTCGATTTAGGTGACAGTTTTTGCACCGGCTCAAGTATTATGCCGCAAAAGAAAAACCCGGATGTACCGGAGCTTGTGCGTGGTAAAACCGGGCGTATTTATGGTCATCTCATGAGCCTGTTAACGTTAATGAAAGGCCAGCCATTAGCCTACAACAAAGATAATCAGGAAGATAAAGAACCTTTGTTTGATACAGTTGATAACTTAAAAGGATGTTTACGTTTATATGCGGATATGATGCCGCAAATCGAAGTTAAAAAAGAAAAAATGTATGCCGCTGCACGTAGTGGTTTTTCAACAGCAACAGATTTAGCTGATTACCTGGTGAGAAAAGGTATGCCGTTTCGTGATGCACATGAAGTGGTTGGCAAGTCAGTGGGTTACGGTGTTGAAACAGGTAAAGATTTATCAGATATGTCGCTGGATGAGTTAAAAGTTTTCTCAGATATTATCGAACAGGATGTATTTGAAGTATTAACGTTAGAAGGTTCAGTTGCTGCACGTAATCATCGAGGTGGCACCGCGCCGGAACAAGTTAGAAAACAAATTGAACGTTTGAAAAAAGAAATCTAAAAATAGCCACCAAGAACACTAAGAAGATCAAAACAATATGAGGAAATGCCCTTGGGCGCCCCGTGGTTTAATCTTTTCTTCCCAGCATTTTCCGCGCTTTTTGCATTAATAATGTTAGATCATCACCCTTACTCCATTCAGAATAACCAAAGCTCGCAGTTACTTTAAAGTTAGCGGGTAATCCTTCTGCAACAGGAAGTGCTTCAAGACGTGCAGCAAGATTTTCACTCAGGTTTTTACAGGCATTTCCGGCTGTTTCCGGTAATACGAGTAAAAAATCACTGTTATTCAACTTACCAGCAATATCAGCCCAACGAACCTGATCATTTAGCATTTGGCTAATGGGCAAAAGTAAATTTGCAGTTTGAGTTTCATCAAGTTGATCAAGATCATTCACTTGCATAATGACGATAGATAACAGGTTGTTGTAACGACGACTGCGTGAAATTTGTGACTCCAAACTTTGGAATAAAGCCACTTTATTTGGCATACCGGTTACTTCGTCTATTGCTAAAGCTTCACGCAATTCATCTTTTAATAATTCACGTTCTTGCATGAGTAAGTTCAGCGGGCCAACGTCGGTAATATAGTGGACTGTATTTCCATCTACGAGTAGCTTTTGGCTACAGATATACCATTGATCATCTCGAATCGAATTTGCAGAGAGATGAACAATATTTGAAGAGGTGAAAAGAGGTTGGAGTACAGCTGGTAATTCGTCAATAGTGTTGCCATTAATTTCTCTGGCTGTAATCCCCAGGTATTTCTCAAAAGTATCATTTACCCAACTAATATTGCGATTACTATCAGATAATGCGAGACCCATTGGGCACTCTTCTAAAATCTGGCTCAATTCTGCATTGCTTATTTGTTTCAACATGCGAGTCTACTTTCCTTGTGGTAGATCATTATTTTTAGTATGGATGGATATGATATCGAGTCACAGTATACTTAAATTCAGCTTGATCGAGAACAGCTGCTAAGTCATTAAAATTTATAGGTTTTTTTATGGGGCAAAATATATGCATAGAGTTTTTATGTAACATAGAGCATTCTTTTTAATTCAGAAAGCCACAATATGGCCGCTATATAGGGAATGAGTAAGAAGTTACAAGTTCACCAGGGAAACGAAAATTACGATTTTGCAGAAATAAAACAACGATTCCTGGATATTAATGATGAACGCCTGAAAAGAATTGATGCTGATTTACGCACTTCGCAACGTGACTTTTTAACACTCCTGCCCTTACTTTTTCATGTTAACCATCCACTGCTACCCGGTTATATTTCTAAAGATACCCCGATTGGCATCCCTCTCTATATCCCAAGTCAGGATGCATTGCATCTGGCACTACGAATCTCACGTAGTTTTGAATATAAGAAAAAAGCCTATCGTGAATTTAGTATCGAAGCGATTTATTTAATGGGAAGCAGTGGCACCATAGCCTATAACGACAAGAGTGATTTTGATATTTGGATATGTCATAACGAATCACTTGATGTGGAACTGGTTGAAGAGTTGGAAGGAAAAACTCAAGCGGTGCAAGAGTGGGCACAAAGTTCTGGCGTAGAAGCAAACATATATCTGGTGAATCCGGAGAAGTTGCGTAAAGGTGAACTCGGTTTTTTAACAAATGAAAGCAGCGGCAGTGCGCTCGACAGTCTATTGCTGGAAGAATTTTATCGAACCAGTGTTTTATTACATGGACGATATCCTTTATGGTGGTTAGTGCCACCAGAGAATGAATTTCAATATGAAGACTATGTTCATGAATTAAAAGAAAAACGTTTTATTCATAGTAAAGAACATATCGATTTTGGTGGCTTACGATCAATTGAGGCTAATGAATTTTACGGCGCAACATTATGGTTGCTGTATAAAGGTATTGGTGCGCCATATAAAAGTATATTAAAAATACTTCTGATGCAGGCCTATGCCAGCGAATTCCCGCAAGTAGATATGCTTGGCATGCATTTTAAAAAGTCAGTATATGAAGGTGAGTCCGATCTCGATTTACTTGATCCCTATATTATGATGTTAAATAAAGTAGAAGATTTTCTTAAAAATGCAGGAGATGAAGAGCGTTTAATGCTGGCAAGAAGAAGTTTCTACTTTAAAGTCGATGAAATGATGAGCCAACATCAAAATAGAGATGAACAAAACTGGCGACAGAAAGTATTAACGATATTAATTAAAAGATGGGGCTGGAAATTAGCTGATGTCAGTGTGCTGGATAAAAAAAGTGGCTGGAAAATAAACCAGGTTATCAAAGAACGAAACGCACTGATATCTGAGTTCAAGATCAGTTATCGTTTTCTATCTGATTTTGCCCATCGGCATGTTGAAAGTAAAAATTTGATTCGCCAGGAAGATCTTAATGTTCTTGGTAGAAAAATTTATGCTGCATTTGAACGTAAAGCTGGCAAGGTTGAACTTGTTTATCGTGGAATAACAAATCAATTATTTGAATCACATATATCGTTACATAACCTTTATTCAGATAACGGCACCAGCTTTTGGATTGCATTTAACGGAGTCGTTTCAAGAAATAATATTGCTGTCACGGCACCATTAAAACGTTCCTTGAGTTTAGTGGAATTATTATGCTGGTGTTATTTTAATAAAATAATTAATCAAAAAACAGTTGTTGGTTTGTACAGTAATGATACTGATTTAACAGATAAAGAAATAAAGTTATTAATAGAAAATTTAGACAGAAATTTTTCTGAAGTAGTCCAGCAAGAGCGTACCAGTGAAGACTATCGTCAACCGGCAAATATTGTGGCAAATGCAACATACATAAACGTTGGTATTGATCCATTATTAATAGACAGGAAAGATGGTAGTCATATCAGTAGTGAGCGTAGTGATGCATTTAAATATGGTTCAAGACACAGTAATTTAATGGTAACGATTGATCAGATTCTTCTAACAAGCTGGCAGGAAGTTTTAATTTTTTCTTATCGTGGCGTCTCAGGATTAATGGATTGTTTAAAAGAATATATGCAATGGGCACCACCTTCAAAAGGCCGACGTCCACCATCCATTAACGCCAGTAGTTTTTCTTCTTATCGGGGAATATCTATATCAAAACGGGTTGAGCAATTATTTAATGCAGTTTATGAATGTTTTTATTCAAGCCGATATGCTTCGGTAACTCGTTTTGTGCTTGGCGTGGAATGGGAATATTATATTTTAAGTCTTGATGAAGATAACCTGCAATATCATAAAGTAGAATCACAAAAAGAGTTAATAAAATATTTATCTATACCTCAGGAAACATATTCACAATGGATATTTGATAATGAAACGCTGGAAAACCATGTGTTACCTGTTATTTATAATGAAAATAAACCCGGTAGTGTTCAATGTTTCTACGAAATAAAAAAAGAAGGCGCAGATGTTTATGTACTGGATGAAAAAGGTACTTTATCGTATCAGGAAGATATTTTTTATGATGTAACGACCTTAATGCGGCATTACTCCAGGTTTTTTGAATCTATTCATAATCGTATGCACTTCGTTGCACAACAAAGCTCTCAAAATACGGCAATACGTGTTGATGATGTAAAGTTTTATATGATTCGGCGTGATCGTAATGGCAAAAAAGTGTTAAGTGAGCAAGCGATAAATAAATACATGCGAACAATGCAGTATGTCAGCTTGCAGGTAATCGTTGATTTAATTGATGATAAACCAATATTTACACTTTTTTATGAGAACGAGGAGTTTTCAGGTTTACAATATGGTTCCAGACTTTATATTGAAGTTGTACAAAAGGTTTTAAAAAGCCGTGTCAGCGGTGAAACGTATGATATTTATGTAACCGATATTGATTTGTCATCGGCGATTATAAATATGAGTGTTAATAGCTTACAAAGCAGCCGCTATCTATATTACAAACGACAAGTAGAAGACAATCTTAAGAAAGCGGCAGCACAGCTGTGAGCTTATTCACTTTCTCGTAAAATTTGAAATATTTTTTCTATATCTTTTTTCCATTTTGTTAAATATTTATCTGCTTCCGGATGTTTCTTATCTGAAAGTTGCATTGGGTTTGCAGTTACCAACAGGGTATCTTGCTGTTCGGCAAAAATGGCAATCTTCCAGGGGATGTATGGTAGAAGATGAGGATACTTTTTACTGAGGTGTGCAATTTCCTTCTCGGTGCCAAAGAAAACAATACGATATTTATCTGTTTGATAGCCACTTGCAGTTAAGCCTATATCAATACGTTGTACGCGACTTATATTATATTTAAATTCGCGTAGCGTTTCCTGTAACTTAAGCATAGCTTCGGGGAAGCTTTGCGTCGTTCTCGCCATCATTAATTGTTCAGCCTGACTGATTGAGATAAACAAGAACAGACCAAGACTGATTAAAGTTTTTGTCAGATTGTTATATTTCAAAATGTTGATTCCTCTATCATATCGGTATAAACCTGATGCATTTCTTCACAAAGTTTATCGAGTTCTGCATTGTTGAAGAAACTACTCATAAATAATGGATTAATAGATGACACCGTTACTTTTCCATTTTCTTCAGTAACAGTGATTCTGCATGGCAGGAACAGTCCCACACGTGGATCAATAGCTAAGGCACGATTAAGAAAGTCAAAGTTACAGAAGTAAACCATCATTTGTTTTTTATTTTCTTTTCCTTCTTCCACTAAACCCTGGTTTAGATATTGTTCTCGTATAATGCGAAAATTTTTGCCAATCGCCGCTTTTTTAACATTTGCAATGGTTTCTTCTAATGAGTTTGGTGATTCATAGGACATATAGGGTATTTCTTTTTCTCTGCTTTTTTTAACGACAGAAATTTTTTCAAAAGACCTGACATACGTGACAACGTCATCAATGTCTTTTTCCGATAAGCCTTGTTTTAAAAATGAAAGCATTGGCGTGCCTTCACGGCCATTCATTAATACGGTTTTAATCATAAGGTCGGGTGCTGAAGCAAGAAAGCCGGGATTATTTAATGCAGGTGCGATGACAGGTAAGTCACGTGGCCGGGAAAAAGTAACACCTGTACCCTTACCACCTTGCCCCGTAGCACCGTGACATGCAGCACAACTTTTAGCATAGATTTCTTTGCCGTGTTTTAGATTACCGTTTATTTTTTTATTTGAATATTTAAAGGGTTTACCCGGTGCCCAGTTTCGAATATGTTTTATGATAGCTTTTATTTCTTTATTACTGAGTTTTGTAAAAGCGGGCATAATGCGCCCTGGCCGACCAAGACGAATTGTTTTTGTTAAATAATCATTTGTTACACCATATTGAAAATCGGGTAAGGCTAAAGGAACGCCGACACCACCATCTCCATTTGCTCCGTGACATGCCGCGCAGTGAGTAGAATATAATTGTTCGCCGTTTGGCTTAGCCTGCAAGGATACACTGGCTAAAAGAAAAACTGTGCTAAATAGAATGTGATATTTTAAAGACAAAGCCATATCCTGTGATGGGTGAATAGTTACATACCGGACTGTACTATAAAAGTACTAAAATAAATAACATTGACATATATCAACAAATGCTAATATAGATTGATTAACATGAGCTCCATGAAACCCTCTGCCGAATCCAGTGAACAAAATAAAATTCCTATTTATGAAACATTAAAGGGGTTTTTCCATGATGTAGATACAGTACTGGAAATAGGCAGTGGTACCGGACAACATGCGGTCTTTTTTGCGAAGCAGTTTCCACACTTAACATGGATAGCCAGTGATCAGGCTCAATACCACGCAGGTATTAGCATGTGGTTGCAAGACGCTGGACTTGGTAACACGCAAGGCCCCCTTTTACTCGATGTAAATCAAATTGAGTGGCCGCTGCAGCAAACAGCGGCTGTTTTCAGTGCAAATACAGTCCATATTATGGGATGGCCGAGCGTAGAAAAAATGTTTGCTGGAATAGGGCGGGTATTAAATTGTAACGGGGTATTTTGTTTATACGGCCCTTTTAACTATAACGGGGAATTTACAAGTCAAAGTAATGCGCAGTTTGATGTTTGGTTAAAGCAGCGTGATCCGGTCAGCGGGGTGCGTGATTTTGAAGCATTACAAAAACTGGCAAAAGCTGCGGGCTTACAATTAATAGACGATATTGAAATGCCCGCAAATAATCGAATTTTAGTTTGGAGAAAAGAATAAACGTTTAACTGAATTGCTGATTTATCCAGTCCGAAATTTTATCAATTTCTTCAGGACAAACGCTGTGCTCCATGACGTATGAATAAAGCTCAGTGTTGTAGTTCAGCTGTTTTAAAACATGGTTAGTTTTTTCTGCTAAAGCAAAAGGGATGATAGGGTCATGTGCCCCATGTGCCAATAAAATAGGGGTGGTTCGATTAGCATCACTAATTTCATTTTCTACTGAATCAATTAAAGGTAAGTAGGTAGATAACCCCATAATTCCGGCAAGTGGTTTTTCGTAACGTAGTCCAGTATGCAATGCGATTGCGCCACCTTGTGAAAATCCTGCAAGTATAATATTAGTACTCTTCACACCACGTTCAATTTCGCGTTCAATTAACGCAAGAATTAATTTTTGTGATTGTTGAATTCCTGTTTCATCTTGCTGGCTATCAATTTGTGCAGATTTGATGTCATACCATGCGGGCATGCTTAAGCCATTGTTAACAGTAACAGGCATTGTTGGTGCGTGTGGAAATATAAAGCGCACGGCTTGAGTCAGGTTTAACTCATTTACAACTGGCTCAAAGTCATGACCATCAGCGCCTAAACCGTGTAACCATATAATACTGTGTGCACAGTCTTTTAAACCAATTTCAACGCAAGGTAAAAGAGCGCTCATTAAGCGGTTTCCAGTTTAATGGGTTGGCCTGATTGCTCAGTGCAGTATTCAGACAGAGCAGAGAAAAGTTCTTTACCATCACAAAGCCAGGTATCTGTTTTACTGTTAAAATCAAAATGAAAGCCGCCTTGTTTTGCTGCAACCCAAATTTGTTTTAAAGGTGTTTGTCGATTAACAATTATTTGAGTGCTATTTTCAAAAGTTAATGTGAGAATTCCAGATGAAGTTTCATAGTCGATATCAGCACCCGTTTCATCACAGGCTACTTCGACAGCGTCTTCCATTTCTATGAAGATATCGTCAACGATGTCATTAAATTCAGATTCATTCATTACGCTTTACCCAAAAAATTATTTTTGTCCGTATTCCCCCTCCCCTTCAAGGGGAGGGAATAAATTAATTTGGCAGCATTATACTTGATTGTATTGAAAGAAATAACGGGCAATAAAAAAAGGCGAAGTGTAAACACTTCGCCTTTATACGGGTATCTCTTAAATTTAAGAGAGAGGTCTTAACGAACCTTAGTACTTGCAGAT
>JAGLTQ010000069.1 GCA_023135195.1 Gammaproteobacteria bacterium
TCCAAACCATCACATATTATGCTTCTCGACTCCGCCATTTCTACATCCTTACAACCACCAAATTTGGTGGAGGGAGAAGGATTCGAACCTTCGAAGGCAGTGCCGTCAGATTTACAGTCTGATCCCTTTAGCCACTCGGGAACCCCTCCGCGCGAACGAAGCTGCGTATTGTCCTTGAGAGGACACAAGCTGTCAACACAGAAACTCATTTATTCCCTTAAATTTCCGTAACCTGCATAACTAACATGAAGCCGGTTAATGAAAACTCAAAAGAATAAAAAAACCCGGGGAAATATTCCTCGGGTTTAATTTTTCAGACCCGGATTATTCGTCCAATCCTGACCTTAAATATGGTGCCGGCACCAAGAGTCGAACTCGGGACCTACTGATTACAAGTCAGTTGCTCTACCAACTGAGCTATGCCGGCATACTGTTTTACTGCAAAAGCTTTCTTTGCATCACGAACAGTGCGGCGCATTTTAGAGATTTAGTTCGGACAAATCAACCAGATAACACCTCTTATTTGCTCTCATGGCCTCTTTTATTTACAACTTCTTTCAATTTTTGAAATTTGTGGATATTGCATCTTGATATTAGCTATCATTATCTCGCCGAGCTGGTTTTTGGAGTCTTTATACCAATTCAGCCAATATACTTTGCGCGGTAAAGCAACGCTCTCCAGTCTAGGTACAAAACCGAGTCGAATCATTTCATCAACCCGTCTCCTGGCTAATTTTTTCTGGGAATATACGCCTAAAGAAACAGCATTCTCATGGGGGCCCGTTGCAACAAGAAAATAATCATTCACTTTGAGCTTTTTCAATCGACGGATGTGTTTATTGGCTTCTTTTCGCGTTTCGCTGGCAGGTAATATGACCCAATAGCCACTACGACTCGTGTCTCGTAAACGAATCTGTTTAGATTCAATATTTTTAGCTTTTAACAATACCTGTGCTTTTTCAGATTCAGACTTTTTGGTGAAGGGGCCTAGACTGTAACAAAGCTTGCCACCTGACGTTGTTTTTGATTTCTTTTGTTGCTGTTGAAACTCGCTCAGCAGTATCAATTGATTTTCATTATTTATATCCAGGACATCCGCCACGCCATCTTCTCGCATATCAAGGCCACGAAAATGCCATGCAGCAAATCCAAGATTACAAATAAGTAAAAAATAAATAATTAACTTCATAAAAATATAGTTGGTTATCTCTGATTATTTTAATTGTTTGTTGCAATAACAGCTAAACCGCGTAAAACAAGCTCAGGCATGATAACGCACTTAAATGACAATAAACCTTCAATTATTGGTGCATCCCCCCCCGTTAAAAAACATTTTAGCTGTTTCACTTGTTTAGATTCTCTCTCATAAACAGCTTCTATCAGTTTTACTGCCGACAAATAAATACCCGCTTCAACACACTGCTCAGTTGAATTCGCCAAAGATAATGACGGTATATTTTCGGTTGACTTAGTTTTAACTAAAGCAGTCTGGTAGCCTAAACTTTCTCTCATCATACCTATGCCAGGCACAATGTATCCTCCCATATGCTTTCCTGACTCATCAACCATATCAAACGTTAGCGCACTACCGGCACTAATAACGAGAAAAGCAGAATCTACAATTTGAAAAGCGCCTATCATTGCACACCAACGATCACTGCCCAATGCAGAAGCATTGTCATAAGCATTATCTAAACCAAATCCTTGTTTTAATGAGCCAACCTTTTGTACTTTAAGACTCCACAATTCATCACAAGCTTCTGCTAATGCTTGCCAAACAGATTCATTAGCAACACAACTCGCAACAACCTCATCTGGTTTATCTAATTCTTTCCAACATTCTTTAAAAAAAGCACTCGTAATATTTTCTGGATATCTCTGACTCGACATACCCGACAAACCATGCACAGAATATTCAGCCCATTTTAACGAACTATTCCCAATATCAATCAGTAAAATATTATCTTTAGTTTGGTTAGTCATCATTTAATCCCGGTCGAATACTTACATCTCCTGAATGACAAACAATATCTTTTCCATCATGGTGTACGATTAAAGCGCCATCTCGATTAATACCTAATGCCTTGCCCGATATTTTTTTATCCGCAAAAATAACATCAACATTCTGCTCTTTTAATATATCCATTTGTTGCCATACTTTTAACAATTTATTTTGTTCATCAGGAATGTTATTTAAAACATCAAATAGTGCATCAATAACAAAAGCCGTAAATTCGTTACGTTCAACCTTCTGTCCCAAAATTGTTTGTAAATCAATCCATGGCTGATCAATATTATTAGCTTCTATACTTGATGCAGGCATGTTGATATTTAGCCCGATACCAATCACTACCGCACTTGGGCCAGAAAGCTCACCTCGCATTTCCAATAAAATACCGGCTAATTTTTTATTCTTCCAATATATATCATTAGGCCATTTCACACCGGCATCTTTTACACCCGCTTTCTGTAATGCTCGAACAATTGCCACCGCAATAAATAAACTCAAACAACCTAATTGTGCTGCCCCATATGGAAAGCGCCATAATAAAGAAAGATATAAATTGCTGCCAAAAGGTGACATCCATTCGCGACCACGGCGACCTATTCCTTTTGTTTGCTGCTCAGCTAAAACCAAATATCCGCTAGAAGCTCCTTCAATACTTTTATTATTCAAGTAACGATTGGTTGAATCAATATCAAAAAATATTTCAAACTGATTTAGTTGCTCAGACGTTTGCTCCATTAACTTCTGACGAATAACATTTTCATCTAAAAGTTCTAAAGCTTGCTGTAAGCGATAACCTTTCCCCCTCACAGCAAATAAACTCAGACCATAGTTCTGTTCTATTTTATGAATCGTTTTACCAATCGCTGCTCGACTGACTCCAAACCTGACACCAAGATCGGTTCCTGAATGATATTTACCATCGGCTAAAATTTGCAAAAGTGATTGAGCTGAAAGCATAAAGAAAAACCTAGATACGCACCTAAAATAACACACAAAAAGTAATTTTTTAATATTACTTCACATTATACACACGCTGAAGATATCAATGTCTCCCTCCGTTAAAACTAAAGTAATTCATCTAAACGACGATAACCTAGCTAACGACTAGAGAATAACAACAAACTCCATGACAAATTTAATTTTTCTATGGATTTTCACTACGAAAGGAATATGAAAATGAAAGCTTTATTTACGCCCGCTATGATGTTTATGGGAAAGATGAAATACCCTGTTAAGTTTGGACTGATTTTTGGGATCTTACTTATTCCTTTACTTTTTCTATCCTTCACCATGGTTAATGTAGTAACAGATGATATAGATTTTCTTGAGTCTGAAGAAATTGGAGTGAGGTATCTACAAGCGGCTCGTCTACCTATGCAGCACATTCAGCAACACCGTGGTATGACAGCGGCTTTCTTAAATGGTGCCACTCAGTTTAAATCACGCATCATGAGTAAACGTCAGGATATTGATAAATTTCTTGCCCAATTACAAAAAACTGAAAATGAGCTAGGCAGCAAACTTAAACTAAACGGCGCAACCGCTCAATTAGTTCAACAATGGCAGAGTATTAAAAGCAACTCTATGAATCAGGAAGCCGCTGTTGCCATTAAACATCATTCAAAACTAGTGTCCGACATTCTCTCTCTAATGGTAAAAGCTGCTGATAATTCAGGTATCACTCTCGATCCTAAGTTAGATACTTATTACATAGGTGCAGCATTAACGTCCTCATTACCAAATTTAATCGACAACATGGGTAAAGCCAGAGCCGTTGGTTCAAGCATTGCTACTCAAGGCCAATTCAATTCAAAAAACTTTGTCACGATATCCATTTTGCTTAACAACATTAAAACCTATGCTCAACAACTTGAAGTTGGACTGGCCGCAGCAGTCAAAGAGAATGGCAACATCAAGCATGATTTAGGTTCTATGATCGAAGGTAATAACAAAGCCGTTTCCGAGATGATTCAGCTACTGCAAAAAGACTTAATAGAACCAGAAAAGATCACCATTTCCGGTGACAAGGTATTTAATACTGCTACACGCGCGATCAGTGGCTCTTATAAATTATTTGATACTATGGCACCAGTGCTTAATAAAATTTTCGATAAACGCATTGCAGATAATGTCCAAAAAGAAATTGTTGAATTAGCTCTGGTCGCTATCGTTTTGTTTATTGTCTTTTATCTATTTGTCGGTTTATACATGTCAATTATGGATAACCTTCAACGCATTGGTAAGGCAACACAAAATATGGCTGATGGTAATTTAACAACGCGCTTAACTATAAAAGGTAACGATGAAATGCAAGTCATCGCGACTGACTTTAATACAATGTCTGAAAAATTCGAAGCACTTGTACAACAAATTGTTAGTGCGACATCTCAATTAGCAGCGGCATCGGAAGAAGTTGCTGTAATATCACAGGAAAGCTCAGCGAATTTAAATAATCAACGTTCAGAAATTGAGCAAGTTGCAACGGCAATGAATGAAATGTCTGCCACCGTTCAGGAAGTCTCAAGAAATGCTGCCGACGCTTCTGGTGCGGCAGCAAATGCTGATAATGAAGCTAAAGCCGGTAATTCAGTTGTTAGTCAGGCATCAAATTCAATAGATGAACTTGCAAAAGAAGTAGAAAATGCGTCAAATGTTATTCATCAATTAGCAGATGATAGTGAGAAAATTGGTAGTGTCCTTGATGTAATTAAAAGCATCGCCGAGCAAACTAACTTACTTGCACTTAATGCGGCAATAGAAGCTGCTCGGGCTGGTGAACAAGGGCGTGGCTTTGCCGTTGTTGCAGATGAAGTCAGAACGTTAGCTGGGCGTACGCAGGAATCGACCCAGGAAATTGAATCTATGATTGATAAACTTCAAAACGGTGCAAAGGATGCTGTTAGCGTAATGGAAGCAGGAAGTGAGAAAGCCGCTATTGGCGTTGAACAGACTAAACAAGCAGGTGAAGCACTTGCCGCAATTACTCGTGCAGTAACATCAATCAGTGAGATGAATATACAAATCGCGAGTGCCGCAGCAGAACAGTCTGCAACCACTGAAGAGATGAATAAAAATATCATTAATATTAACCAGCTGGCAGATGAAACAGCTAATAGCGCAGGACAAAGTACCGCCGCCAGTTCAGAACTTTCAAAACTTGCTAGTGATTTACAAAGCCTGGTGGGACAGTTCAAAATTAATTAATATTGAACTCATGATTGACATTAGCTCTGAGTGATTTTTTTTATTACTGACCTGACGTCAATTTTAAACGCATGTGGTTCAAGTATTTTTTTAATTTCCACCTTATCCCCACTACTCTTTTGCCATACATTACTTGATAAGTTGAGAAACTTTATATTTTCATAAGGCTCATGTTTTCTATTTAAAACAAGCCCAACTAAGGGTTTAAGTTTATTTTTTTCATTCAACTTAACCACGACACCCGTATGCCCCGTGTTTAATTCAACGATACTGCCAACAGGATAAATACCAATACATTTTATAAATGCTTCTATTAACTCTTGATCTAACTCACTAGGTGCCATGTTATACAACTCATTTAGAGCATGCTGAGCTTGAAAAGCATCTTTGTAACAACGATCACTCGTCATAGCATCAAATGCATCAACTATAGAAACTATACGGGTAAAACGACTAATTTCGTCTCCCTTACGACTATTTGGATAACCAATACCATTTAAACGCTCGTGGTGATTCAAAACAATATCCAGCACTTCTTTTGCAATATTCTTATTTTCATCCAGCATGGCGAAACCAAGATATGAGTGCGCTTTCATTAACAAAAATTCATTTTGACTTAATGAGTCACTCTTTTTAAGAACCTCATCTGAAATTCTACTTTTACCAATATCAAATAATAATGCACCAAGACCTAAGATATTTAACTCAGACTCAGTCAAACCAAGTTCACGGCCAAAAACTAGAGACAGAATACAAACATTGACCGAATGTACAGCCGTATATTCATCTTTCTCTTTTAACTGGCTTAACCACAGCAAAGCATCGGGGTTGTTCATGATATGTTCAATTAAATCACTTACCGCATCTTTAGCCGATTCAATATCAAGATCACCACCGTTGCGTAAAACATTAAAAGCCCCTTCGATATATATCTGGGTACTATTATGTATTATTTTCGCTTTTTCGAGATCTTGCTCAAAGGAGTCATCATAAATATCGTTAATATTCATGATAATGGTATCAACAAACTCCAGGCCTTGATTATATTTTTCTGATGAAACATTACTTTGTAATGGATGCAGATGAGCAACAGATTTTTCTGTATCAATATAGACAAACTTACACTCTTTCCTGAGTTTTTGGATTTCAGACTCAGTTGTAATTTCAAACCCCTGAAAAAGAAAAGAAGATTCAACCCAGGGACGGTCCAGGTCACAAACATGCATACCTAAACTTAGCTCATTAATTTCTTTTTTTATTTTCATTTCTAAATACTGATGTCCAATTAAAACTCAGTTAATCCCTGATCACACAATAGTTGATATCAATATACCTTATTTTATTCAGTAACAAGTGTTTACATATCAATAATATCCCAATAAAAACAGGTCCTTGCGAGGAAACACTTAAAAACACTGGTTTTTAAGCGTTGACGTGGCAACCTCAAGTTTATAATTCTTTATCATGAGATTGCTGTAGTCATTTTATTCCATCGCAAAGACATGTATTTTTTATTTCTTATAGGCAAGAAAAAAACCTCGACACTTTCGCATCGAGGTTTTTTTAGTGGCAGTTTTGGGCCATGAATGGCCCTTATGCCGTGTGTCCTGCGACCGCCATGGACAACACACGGTGACCTACATATAAATGGTTTTGCGCATGCATGCGCTTATGTCACAAAGCACAAGGATGTGCGAGAGTGACCGCTGCCTATTAACTTTACCTTCACACAAAAAAAAACCCCGACACTTTCGCATCGAGGTTTTTTGGTATTAAAAGCCTGGCAGT
>JAGLTQ010000007.1 GCA_023135195.1 Gammaproteobacteria bacterium
TAATTTAATCACATTATGCTCCTTATATTTCTAAAATTATTTTTAATTACTCATGACAGACATTGAGAAGTGAGAGGTTTTAACGCCGGCATCTTGCTTCTCATTGTTTGTCATTTGTTGATATTGTAGGGGGACCATACGGGTTCTCTCACATCACCTTTGTTAAAGCTTAACCGCTGTCGTGCCCGACCATCAACTGAAACGGCTGATAATATGCCACGGAATTTTTCTTCTGTAGCATAAATAATCATACGACCATTAGGTGCAAAACTGGGGGACTCATCCAGGTTACCCTTCGTTAAGACATTAAAATGTTTTGTCTCTCTTTCCAGTACTGCAATTCTAAACTTTCCTTGCGACCTGTGCACCATCGCTATATAACGCCCATCAATAGAAACAGATGCTCGAGAATTATAATTTCCTTCAAACGTTAAGCGCTGCGCTCGGCTTGTAGGTTTATTTCGCTTTAATTTAATTTCATAAAGTTGAGGACTACCGCCACGATCTGAAGTAAAAATCAAACCTTTACCATCAGGCAACCATTCTGGCTCGGTATCAATGGCATAACTGCGCGTGATACGCGTTAGTTTTCGGGAGTTTATATTCATAATATAAATCTCAGGATTGCCATCTTTTGATAATGTTAACGCGAGATGTTTTCCGTCGGGTGACCAACGCGGAGCATTGTTTAATCCTTTAAATGAAACTAATTTTTCTTTTTTAGCTGAGAAAATATTTTGCACGTATATTTCAGGGCGACCACTAAGAAATGAAACGTAAGCCAAACGTGTACCATCAGGCGACCAACTTGGTGACATTAAGGGTTGTGATGAACTATAAATAATTTTTTCGTTATAACCATCAGCATCAGCTATTGCAAGCTGGTAACGTTTTTTATTTTGTTTATCTTTTGTAACAGTAATATAAGAAATATGCGTATTAAAAGCACCTTCTTCACCCGTTATTGTTTTATAAATAATATCGCTAATGTGATGCGCGGTACGACGCAGCCCACTATTTAAGCTACGAATACTGTAACCCGCTAATTGACGTCCTTTAAATATATCAAGTAGCTGAAATTGTATTTGATAGCTATCATCAGCCATTACCTGGATTTTTCCTACAACTAAATAGCCTACATTTAAAGCACGCCAGGTTTTATATTTAACCTCCGTTCCTTGATGTGGTTGCGAAATTAAATCTTTATTTGGCAATGGTAAGAATTGGCCGCTGCGCTGTAAATCTGCGGCAATGATATTTTTCAGGCTTGCCGGGCGAGAGCCTTTGCCTACCCACTGAAAAGGAACAATAGCAATAGCTTGAGCACCTTCAGAACCTGAAGTAATTTCAATGGTTAAAATAGCATGCGCTAATGAATTAACCAGCAACCATGAAAATAAAATCAATATACTTTTGCGTAACATTTTTTCACTCTTAACTTTAATAATTTTATTATGTTCTGTTGGTTCCGTCACGTTGTGACTTGAACCAACCTACTCTTTTATTTATATATTAGGATCAAAAACAAGTTCAACTTCTCGAAACTGATCAAATAATCCCGTACTTGATTTTGGTACAGGTAATGGTGAAGCTTTATTAACCGCCATTTCAACAGAGCGATCAAATGCACTATTACCACTGCCTTGAATAACTCGAACACTAACTACATCACCGCTTGGTATTAATCTAACTAAAACCACACACTTCATGCCTTTTTGATAACTTGCTGGAAATATCCAATTACGACCAACCTTTTGATCAATTAAAGTTCTATATTTTTTAATTTCAGTTTTGTTCGCTATATCTCTCTTCTCTTTCTCATCATCACGTTTTTTCCGTGCAATTATTTCAAGTCTCTCACTTTCTTCTTTTTCAATTAAAGCTTGTTTTTCCTGCCGCTCTTTTTCAAGCTTGTTTAATTTGGCCTGAGTTTCTTTTTGTTTGCGTTCAACCTCTGCAAGACGTTTATTTTCCTTAATGCGTTTCTTTTTATTTATTTTTTCCTGTTCTTTTTGTTTTTTCTTTAGCGCCTGTAATTTACGTTCTTCTTTTTTTCGATCTCTTTTTGCTTTTTTTGCTTTATCTTGCAAATGTTTTTGATCTCGTTTTTTTCGCTTATCCGCTTTTTTTAATTTATTAATTTCTTCTTGTATTTTACTTTCATCAATTGCAATTGCTTCTATCACTTTTACTTTTTTTACAGAAGAAATCTTAGGATCAGAAGATTTAAAGCTGACACCTATCGCAACAAATGCAAGCACATGAATGATGATCGCCCAGGCAAGTACACCTGGTTTATTTCGTATAGTTTGCCAAATAGTCATTAATTATGAATCCGGTGTTTGAGTTATCAAACCCACTCTGGCAACACCGGCTTTTTGTAACTGCGCCATGATAGATACTACTGCACCGTAATTTACTGACTTATCACCTTTAATATAAATACCCTGCCCCGGACGATGGCGCATGACTGCTGCAACGCGAGTAATCAGTTCTTCTACACTTAAAGCCTTATCCGTATTGTCTCCAATATTTATATAATATTGACCTTTGGCGTCCACGGATACAACAACAGGTTCTTCCTGATCTTTTGCCATGGCTTTAGCAAACGTTTGAGGTAATTCTACTTGCACCCCTTCCGTTAACATAGGTGCTGTCACCATAAAGATAACCAAGAGCACCAACATGACATCAATGTAAGGAACAACATTGATCTCTGACATACGCCGTTTACGAAAACGTGTACTTGAATTATGTGGAGCTGGATTCTGAGCCATAATATTTAATTAGTGTGAGCCTGACGCTGTAATAATGTTGAGAACTCTTCTGAAAACATATCATAACGATTAATCAATCTTTCAATATCATTGGAATAACGGTTATAGGCAATGACCGCAGGAATTGCAGCGAATAAACCCATCGCTGTTGCTATCAGTGCTTCTGCAATACCTGGTGCAACAGAACCAATTGATGCGTGTTGTACCGCACCTAATGCCAGAAAAGAATTCATAATTCCCCATACCGTACCGAATAAACCAATGTATGGACTGATAGAACCAACGGTAGCTAGAAAGGATAAATGATCTTCTAATTCATCGACTTCACGATTTAAAGCGACTCGCATGGTACGTTGAGCACCTTCAACTGTTATAACAGGATCGATGCCTGTATTTTTACGAAGATGTGCAAATTCACGAAAACCTGATTCAAAAATGGCTTCTAATCCTGCAACCCGATTTTTTTTACCTGCGATCTTGGCGTACAACTCAGCTAAATCAACACCAGACCAAAAACGCCGTTCAAAATAATCTGCTGCGACTTTTGCATCGCGAACCATTATCCATTTTGCCCGAATAATAACCCATGATAAAACAGATAACCCCAGCAACAGCAGCATAACTAACTGTACTAAAAAACTGGCATCAAAAATTAAACTTATTATTGATAGTTCTGTTGTCACTTTTTATCCCTTGTTATAAATATTTCAAACTACATTATTATTGTTAAATAACTTCATACAACTTTTCAGGCATTGCTTTAGGTCTAAAACTTTTATCATCTAATGTAACGACTTTTATAATCCCTTTACACAATAATTCATTTTTTCCGTTATTATCTTTTGGCTTTCTTAGAACTTCCTGTTCAATAGTAATGCTGGCTTTTCCATTTTTAATTACCTGGCTGGAAACCATTAATTCATCATTAAATTTTGCCGGTAAAAAATAGTCTGCCTGTACTGATCGAACAGCAAATATGACACCGTCATTGGCACGTAGTTCATCTTGTTCAAACCCTAAATTTCTTAGCCATTCTGTGCGGGCACGCTCCATAAACTTTATGTAATTTGTATGGTATACAACACCACCCGCATCCGTGTCTTCATAGTAAACCCGAATTGGCCAAAGGAATACTTTCTCGTTTTTAATCGTCATATTTTTATACTATAAATTAGAATAATAAAATTAAATGTGATCGGGGTATAATTTTGTTATTTATTATTCAATTTCTGAATTATATTGAGCAATTGATTCAGGTGGCTTTAAGCCAAAATGTAAATACGCATTTTGTGTTGCTACACGACCACGGGGTGTGCGCATCAAAAAACCCTGCTGGATTAAATAGGGTTCAATGACGTCTTCAATGGTGCCTCGTTCCTCACTCAAAACAGCCGCCAGGTTTTCAACTCCAACAGGCCCACCTTGAAATTTCTCAATGACCGCAAGTAATAAACGACGATCCATCATATCGAAACCAAACTTATCTACATCTAACAAATCCAGCGCTTTCTTTGCTGTTTCTTCATTGATCACACCATCGGCTTTAATTTCCGCATAATCACGAACTCTGCGTAATAAACGATTAGTAATGCGCGGAGTGCCGCGTGAACGTCGTGCAATTTCATTTGCACCAGAATCATCTAAATCAACACCAAGAATAGTGGCTGAACGTTTCACTATTGAGATAAGGTCATCTGTTGAATAAAATTCAAGTCGTTGCACAATGCCAAAGCGATCACGCAGTGGGGATGTTAACAAACCCGCTCTGGTTGTTGCCCCGACCAAAGTGAAGGGTGGCAAATCAAGTTTAATAGAACGTGCGGCCGGTCCTTCGCCAATCATAATATCTAACTGGTAATCTTCCATCGCAGGATAAAGTATTTCTTCAACCACAGGACTTAAGCGATGAATTTCATCTACAAATAAAACATCGTGTGGTTCGAGGTTAGTTAATAGTGCAGCAAGGTCACCTGGTTTTTCCAATACCGGGCCAGAGGTATGACGCATGTTTACATCAAGTTCGTTTGCGATAATATGAGATAAGGTTGTTTTACCTAAACCGGGTGGTCCAAAAATAAGAACATGATCGAGAGCTTCTTTACGTCCACGTGCAGCCTGAATGAAAATATCCATTTGTTCACGTACTTTTGCCTGACCAACATAATCTTCCAGTTTTTCCGGACGCATAGCGTGATCAATGGCTTCATCACCCTCAAGTGAATCTGCTGCAATTAAACGATCATTTTCTATCATGTTTTATATATCATCACTATTTAATGATTGATGCTTTTAGTGCATCACGAATAATTTCTTCACTACTTAAATCATGACTATCAATTTGTGTCACCATGCGGCTTGCTTGCGGCGGTTTATAACCCAGTGCAATTAATGCACTCACAGCTTCCTCAACAGGATCAGCATTATGTTCAATGTCAATCATACCTGCAGGTGCTTTACCCTGCTCCGATAAACCTGTTTGCCAGTCTTTTAACTTATCTCGCATTTCAATGACTAAACGTTCAGCGGTCTTTTTACCGACACCCGGTAAACGTACCAGTGTTGTCGTATCGTTATTTTGAATACAGCGAGCAAAATCATCCGCACTGATTGCCGATAAAATACTGAGTGCCAATTTTGGTCCGACACCATTAATTTTGATCAAACTACGAAACATACTGCGTTCTGCTTCTGTAGCAAAACCACAAAGTTGTTGCACGTCTTCACGTACCACCAGGTGCGTATGTAATATCACTTCCTGATTAATATCAGGCAATTGATAAAACGTAGACATGGGTGCATCAACTTCATAACCCACACCATTTACATCCAACAATAGTGTTGGTGGTTGTTTGGTGAGTAATATACCCTTCAATCTTCCTATCATATGTATCTTTTATGTAAACTCACGAATAGTGAGGAGTTCGATTACTGCGTTAAAAGCCTTCTCAAAAGTGCCCTGAGTATTGTTGTAAACAATACGAGGAAATACTCTTGGGGTGCTCATGTACTTATTGTACATTCCGCTTTTTCGTCAACTTTTGCCTTGTACTCCAACTCCTCACTATCCGTGTAATTACCTCATTGTTATTATTAACGTATTCTTGCTGGCTTTCTTTTTGAAAGAGCTTCAATTCTGTTTTCCAATGTCTGACCTGTATGGGCATGGCATAGGGCTATTGCTAACGCATCTGCGGCATCTTCTTGTGGAGCACGAGACAATCCCAGTAAATTAATCATCATGTGCTGCACTTGAATTTTAGTGGCGTTACCTTTACCAACTACCGCTTTTTTTATTTGTGTTGGCGTATATTCGCTAACAGGGATTTTCCTTAAGGCCACGGTGGTAATTGCTGCCCCTCGGGCCTGTCCCAATTTTAATGCCGAATCGACATTGCGGCCAACAAATACTTTTTCTATTGCCATTTCATCGGGCTGAAATTCATCAAGTAAAGTATTCAATCCTTCAGAAATAATACACAGCTTTTCAGCTAAACTATCTCCGTTTACTCGAATACAACCACTACTTACCCAAATAGACTTACCTGCTTTGAGCTCAATAATGCCATATCCGGTAAAACGGGAACCAGGATCAATACCAAGAATGCGTTTCATAACCTTGAAGGATACAAGGTACGAAGGCAAAGAAAAAGGCCATAAATGAAATCAAAATCAAGAGATCTCAACATAGAAAACGCCAGGGTTTACAGAGGAAAAAAGCTAAATCGCGGGTAATTAAGGCTCACAACGTAGCCTGGATGAAATAAAATGGAATCCGGGGTGTATAATAATAAAACTCCCGGATTTCACTGCGTTTCATCCAGGCTAGATTTAAATAATAAAACTTTGCGTTCTTTGCGTCTTTGCGCGCCCTAAAGATTGTTGCAAACAATCTGAGGAAGTACTCTTGGGGTGCCTCTGCGTTGAGATATTTTAATTTTGACTTAAGCCAGTTGCTGCATTACTTCTTCTAAGAAATCGGCATTTGTGTACACATTTTGTACATCATCCAAATCTTCCAGCATATCAATCAAACGCATGACTTTTTCAGCTTCTGATAATGACAATTCAACAGATGTTGCTGGATGCATAGTCACTTCAGCCAATTCTGTTTCAAAACCGGTTGCAAACATGGCTTCTTTTACCGTGGTAAAAGATTCTGGTGTAGTTGTAACTTCAATTGAACCATCTTCCGCTGTTGCAACATCTTCTACACCGGCATCTAACGCTGCTTCCATAATGGCATCTTCATCACTGCCCGAAGGATAGGTTAGTGTTCCAATCTTGGTAAATAAATAAGAAACTGAGCCATCTGTACCTAAATTACCACCGGACTTGGTGAAAGCATGGCGCACCTCTGAAACGGTGCGATTAATATTATCTGTAAGGCAATCAACCATCACAGCTACTCCGGCTGTGCCATAACCTTCATAACGTACTTCATTATAGTTTTCACCCTCACCCGCTCCGGCACCACGTTTGATAGCTTTTTCTACCGTATCACGTTTCATATTTGCGCTTAACGCTTTGCTCACTGCGTCACGTAAACGAGGATTGCTGTCGGGTTCTGCCCCACCCATTTTTGTGGCAACAACAATTTCACGAATGAGTTTGGTAAAGATTTTACCGCGTTTTGCATCTTGCGCTGCTTTACGGTGTTTAATATTAGCGAATTTACTGTGTCCAGCCATGCCGCCACCCCTTAAAACATGATTAATTTAAAAATAAAAGATGAACCGCCGGGGACACCGGGGAGCACGGGGAAAACAATTCTACCTGGTGAAAATAAAAAGTTTTGCAGAGGTGAATGAAACTAACAAATACTGCCCTGTGAACCCCGTGTTCCCAGTGGTTAAAAATTATTTTTAATTTTCATCTCGCAAATAGATAGCCGTTTCATCCATTCCTGTAGTTTCATCATTTTCATAAATAAAATGATGGCTACCAATTTGAATGTCATCGCCATTTCTAAGTTCAATTGATTTAACAATACAACTATTTACCTGGGTACCATTAGTGCTACCGAGGTCTTCAAGACTGGCATCAATTTGTTCTTCTAAATACTCATTATATTTTATAGTTATACACACATGATGACTACTGACAGCAGCATCATTAAGCTGAATATCGTTATCTGACTTTCGACCTATTGTTGTTTTTTCTGATTTCAACTCATAGGTGTTAAGTGTGACACCTTCATGTTTAAGAAATAATTTAGCCATGTTAAATTTTTCGCTTATTAATCAATTTGAAATTTAAATTGTGTCGCTGCAACTTCAATAATATCACCCGAACTTAACAACATACTTTCGGCGCCAATGCGTTTACCATTTAATTTAGGTGAATCACCCCGAGCTCCACCTGTCATAGGCATAAGGTAAAAGCTCTCACCTCGACGAGCAATTACTGCAACCTGATTTGCTGAGCCTAATTTTGTATAGGGTTTATTTAACAAGATCGATTCACCTGCTTTAGAGCCTTGAGTAATGACTACACTTGCTTTAACCGGTTGTTTCTTTACCGGGCTTGCTTGTACTGGAGGTGCAATTATAACAGTGCTTTCAAAATCCTGTACTGTATCATCAATAAACTTAAATTCATGCTGGCCTATTTGTATAAGGTCACCGTGATTTAACTCACGCTTATTTATCGTTTTCCCATTGAGTTTAATACCATTTGTGCTGTTCATGTCTTCAACATAAGTGTTTTTTATATGTAAAAAAGCAGCATGTACACCACTCACAGTGGGATCATCTAAAATAATGTCATTCGAAGGTTTTCGACCGACGGTTATCTTCTCTTTTTTCAGCTCATACTCTTTAATGACTGCGCCTTGATGAGTAATAATTAATCTAGCCATAACTCTTTCTCTTAAATTAAATACGTAATATAAAAAATATAGTGTATTACTTACACGCTACCAGTATTACAGACACGTTGTCGTGCCCACCATGTTCTTTTGCCAACTCAATTAAATCTTTACTTGCTCTTTTTAGATCTTGACGAGATTTAACCAAAGTAGAAAATATTTTATCGTCAGTAATCATATCGCTCAGGCCATCCGAACACAGAAGATATATATCATTTTTTTCAATGCTCTGTTCGGCAACATCAACATCAACATCTTCAGCTATACCTAAAGCACGCGTAATTAAATTTCTATTGGTTGAATTTATTGCTTCTTCTTCACTCATGTAGCCATTATCAATCATTTCCTGTACTAAAGAATGATCTGTTGTTACCTGTTTGAGTTTACCTTTACGAAAACGATAAATTCGTGAATCACCAACACTGGCAAGAATGACTTTATCATTACAAAATAGCGTCATAACAATAGTTGTACCCATCCCGTTACATTCAGGGTGAGTTTTGGCATGAAGATTTATTTCATCATTTGCAAAAATAACAGCATCACGAACAACTTCTTTAGAATCCAATTTGCAAGCATCCTGAACGTCAGGAGATAATACTTCTTCCAGTGCATCAGTAACACTTTTGACAGCTAATTCACTCGCAACTTCACCTGCATTATGTCCGCCCATTCCGTCAGCTAATATTACTAAGCCGTAATCTGCAGACCATGAGATAAAGTCTTCATTATGATCTCTAACCAAACCTTCATCCGTTAGCCCATAAATGTCTAGTGTTGGAATTTTATTCACCATCATAAACTCTTTTTGCTACGCATCGAACCGTCCTTTGCAACGGCGTAATGCACTTAACATTTGTTCGCCAGATTGAAAACGGAGTTCAATATCTTTATGTAATGCTTTATTAATAATTTTTGCTACACATGCTGGAAGCTCAGGATCAAACATACGAATATCAGGATGTTTTTCATTCGCTATTTTATACATTAAGCTCGCAAGTGATTCACCAACAAAAGGAAGTTCTCCCGTTAACAGCTGATACATTGTCACACCCAGTGAGAATAAATCTGAACGTCCATCTACACGCTTACCTGCTAGTTGTTCGGGTGACATATATGATGGGCTACCCAAAATAGTTCCTGTTTTAGTTTTACTGGTATCTGTTAAACATGCAACACCAAAATCTGTTACTTTAAGTATGCCTGTCTTTTTATCATAAATAATATTGGCAGGTTTAATATCGCGATGCACTACTTTCTGTAAATTTGCATAATCAAGAGCATCAGCTACTTTCATGATGACGCTCATTACTTCCATTGCGGGCAATAACGTACCTTTTTTAGAATAACCCAATAAATCTTTACCTTTCAGGTAATCCATCGCAATGTAAGACATCTCCTGGTCTTCGCCTACATCATAAATGGTCACAATGTTTGGATGATTTAAACGTCCCGCCGTTTCAGCTTCACGGAAGAAACGTTCTTTCGCTTCAACAAGTTTGTCACCTTCAAATTCCTGAGAAAGCATTAACGTTTTAATTGCAACAGTTCGACCAATTTTAGGATCATGCCCGAGGTAAACCATTCCCATTGCACCACGGCCGATCTCTTTATCAATTTGATAACGACCTAACATGGGTTTTTCCATGCCTGAATTACTTACCACCAATGTACCATTAGGACTTGCTGCACCACTACCACCCAAAACAATCGCATTTGAAACTTCTGCATTGCGTGCTAATCGTTCAGAAACATCTCTAAAGTTAGGAGCGTGTACCTGGATAGATTCAAAAACAGGTATAGCTTTATTAAATTGACGCTTACGTTCGTAATCAAGACCAAGGTTGTACATTTGTTCAAGTAATGAGGTGTTAACAATACATTTTCGATACTCTTCCATCGCTTGATCAAGCTTGCCTTGTGAATGAAAGGACTGACCTAGTAACTGGTTCGCCTGAGAGAGCTCAAGCTTAATAACACTAAGATGTGAATCAACAAACTTCTTCGATGCTAAAACTAAATGTCCTATCACCAGAGCAAGTAATGGCGTCATCATAGGTAACCACATTGACTGTGCAACCATCGAAATGAAATGGACATTTAAAATAGCGATTAATAATAAACCACTAAGCGCCATTCCCGTTCCCATGCGAAAACGTGGTAACAAAAACATGAGGTATAAACCAATGATCAACAACATACTAAGTTGTGCAGGTAAAACCCACTCCGGCACAGCATAAAGTTCATCATTCAATAAACTTGAAACTTTATGTGCAATAACGCGCACCGGCGCCATCACTTCACCAATGGGGGTTTCCTGAGGTAATGCATGTTGTGGTGCGGTAACACCAATAAGAATCGTTTTACCACGCAAAGCACTTTTTGATACTTTTCTATTCAACACATCGAGTATTGAATATTCAGGAAATGCACTACTGCCTTTATTACCACGGTAAAATTTTGGGTAAATACGTAACTTATTATCAACCTTGATTTCTTCGCCGCCTAATGAAATTTTATGGCTTTTTAAATCAACCTTGATACTTCGTGTAGACAAAGCCTGATTTCTGGTAGCCATCATCAAAACAAATGAAGGCATGTAATCTTTGCCATACTTAATGACCAGGGGTTCTGTTCGAATGTGAGATTTATCAACACCAAGATAAAGCGTTCCGGCTCCACCTGCCTGGCGTGCTAATGCTTTTATCGGCGGGTATATTTTTTCTGTGCTTAAAATAGGAGCAGGTAAAAACCATTTTTTCAAAACTGACTTTTCAGTTTTAGTACCAATAACACCTTTTAAGCGATATCGTCTTATATGTTCGGGCAGACCGAGCGAGGATGCTTTTAACTTATTGCTATCAAGAAATGGAATAGCCAGAACAACTCGACCCGCTTTATATAAACTTGTTGCGAAAACCTGATCGGTATCCATTCTGATTTCGGCTTTACGTAATAAACGTTTAACCTCGGTATAAGTTCCACCGGCTCTTTTTTTAACCAGCTCCTTAAGCTCACGAATGTATTCTATGCCATGCGCACTTTGCTCACGATCAAGGGGTAAAACGTAGCCAATTACAGCTGGGCGAGCAGAAGCGATAACACGCGTTGCTTCAGCTAAAATATCACGAGGCCAGGGCCAGCCACCTTTTTCTTGCAAGGATGCTTCATCAATCTTTATGATAACAACGTCTTGATTTGCGGATTTAGTCGATGAAAAACGAACCCCCAGATCATAGCCAGCCAACTCAATATCACGATTAAGATCGGTAATTGCGGCTAACATGCAAAGCAGCATGACTACTAAGCCGATTAACCAGTCTGATTTCCAATGCTTTTTCACTGAGAAAAAAAATCCTTTATTATTATTCTAATTTTTACTGCTAAATATAACGTAAAAGCATCTGGCAGCCAAAAGATAAGTTGCTGTTAGCTATGATACAGATCACTCTTTAATATATCGGTCACGATATCTGCTTCATGAACAAAAAAAGGGCCAACTATGCAAAAAAATGCAGCCAGCCCCTAATTTGTACAAATCTTGTTCGATTTACTGCTAATTAGACACTTAACTTTCTTTTATACTAACAGCGGGTTTACGCAATTTAATGTGTAATTCGCGTAATTGAGCCTCACTTACCGCTGATGGTGCCTGCGTCAATAAACAACTTGCTGATTGAGTTTTCGGGAAGGCCATTACATCACGAATGGATGTAGCACCTGAAAGCAGCATAACCAGGCGATCCAGACCAAAGGCGATACCCCCATGCGGAGGACAACCAAATTTTAGAGCATCGAGTAAGAAGCCGAATTTCTCTTCCGCTTCTTCGTCACTAATGCCTAATGCTTTAAAGACCTTCATTTGTACTTCTTCACGGTATATACGCATTGAACCACCGCCTAACTCCGTACCGTTTAGTACCATATCGTAGGCACGTGAATAGCAATTACCCGGATCAGATTCTAATAGCTCAAGATCACTCTCTTTTGGTGAAGTGAACGGGTGATGTAATGCATGCCAGCGTTTACCGCCTTCATCCCACTCAAACATTGGGAAATCGACTACCCACAACGGCTCCCAATCACCTTGCATAAGGTCTAAATCTTCAGCTAACTTAACGCGTAATGCGCCTAAGGCTTCATTCACAATTTTTGCTTTATCGGCACCAAAGAAAACCAAATCACCATCCTCAGCTCCTGTGCGTTTGATAATTTCCATTACCGCATCATCGGGTAAGAATTTCAAAATAGGTGACTGTAAACCTTCAACACCTTTAGCAACTTCATTCACCTTGATATATGCCAGGCCTTTCGCACCATAAATACCAACAAAATTGGTATAACCATCGATATCTTTACGGCTCAATTTACAGCCTTGCGGTAAACGCATTGCTGCAACACGGCCTTTTTCATCTTTGGCTGGACCAGAAAAGACTTTAAATTCAATATCTTGAAGCAAGTCTGCGATATCAACCAATTCCATTGATATACGCATATCGGGTTTATCTGAACCAAAACGTCGGATGGCTTCATCGTATGTCATACGCGGAAACGGATTTAGAAGCTCAACATCAAGAACCTCTTTAAATATGCCGCGCATCATATATTCCGTCAACGACATAATTTCTTCTTCATCAATGAATGACGTTTCGATATCGATTTGGGTAAATTCTGGCTGGCGATCGGCACGTAAATCTTCATCACGGAAACAACGTACGATCTGGTAATAACGATCCATGCCCGACATCATTAATAACTGTTTAAACAGTTGTGGTGACTGTGGCAAGGCAAAGAAACTATTTTCATGGGTACGGCTGGGAACGAGATAATCGCGAGCACCTTCTGGTGTTGCCTTGGTTAACATCGGTGTTTCGATGTCCATAAAGCCATTATCATCAAGGAAGTTACGCAATGTACGCACAATGTCTGAACGCATTTTCAAACGCTTTTGCATCGGTTCACGACGTAAATCAATATAGCGATATTTTAAGCGAATATCTTCTGCGACTTCATCATCCGCAACATCAAGCATAAAAGGAGGCGTTTCAGCCGCATTTAATATAGTCAACTCTTTACCCAGAATTTCAATCTGGCCGGTTGCTAATTTGTCATTCTTTGTACCTTCAGGACGGTAACGTACCAGCCCTTTTACTTGTAGCACATATTCATTACGCACGCTTTCAGCTGTGGCAAAAGCTTCTTCAATATCAGGATCATATACAACCTGCAAAAGACCTTCGCGGTCACGCAAATCAATAAAAATAACACCACCATGATCTCGACGACGGTGAACCCAGCCGCAAACGGTAACTTCTTGATCGATCAATGATTCGGTGACTTCACCACAATAATTTGTGCGCATTTCTTAATCCTAAAACTGTTAAAACAAAGGCGGGAATTTTACGGCTCTGGTGCAATGAGTGCAACTAAAACAAGGGATAAAAAAGAATAAAGCACGGGGGTCACTGGGTTCACGGGGGAAGTGACATTGAACGTTCGTATGGCTGTTTGGGGTTAAATCCATGATTTTCCCTCGATAACCGCTCCTGCGTTATTCTACTTACGGGCGTCCTGCCCTAATGTGCTCCCCGTATCCCCCGTGGTTTATTCTTTTAAATAGTATATAAAACAATAAGATAGCATTTAATATACAAAATAATCGTATTAATGGTAACGTGAAAATATGAGTACAGAATCCACATCAAAAGCCATGTTGAAGTTAAAACGTGTCGCGATAGATACTTACCACGAGAATGTTGCCTTCCTGCATCGCAATTGTGAGTTATACCGTGCTGAAGGTTTTCAGGCCTTAAGTAAAATCTCCATTATGGCTAACGGCTCACGTATACATGCCGTGCTGAATGTTGTTGATGATGAACATATTGTTGCTCCAGGGGAACTCGGTCTTGCCGAACAAGCCTTCAAGCAACTCAATATGGAAGAACAACATCTGGTCTGTGTGGAACATGCCGAACCACCAGGTTCAATGGATGCGGTAAGACGAAAAATAAATGGTGAAAGACTCACGCTTGCTGACTTTCAATTTATAACTGAAGATATTATCGACAATCGATATTCAAGAATGGAAATGGCCACTTTTCTTGTAGCCTGTGCGCAAAGTGGTTTAGACAGAGAAGAAATTTTATACCTGACCCAGGCCATGACAGATTCAGGTAAACGCATGTCATGGAATGCTTCATTAGTCGCAGATAAACATTGTATTGGTGGCATTCCAGGTAATCGCACCACCATGATTATTGTGCCCATTATTGCCGCACATGGTTTGCTTATGCCAAAAACATCCAGCCGTGCAATTACCTCACCTGCCGGTACAGCGGACACGATGGCGGTGTTATCCGAAGTAAACCTTTCTCCTGAAAATATGCACAACGTTGTAAACAAAACTCAGGCTTGCCTTGTATGGGGAGGCAAAGCAAAACTTGCCCCCGCAGATGATATTTTAATCTCGGTTGAACGCCCACTGGGTATTGATTCCGAAGGCCAAATGCTTGCCTCTATTTTGTCAAAAAAACTCGCTGCAGGTGCCACACATTTATTGATTGATATTCCAGTGGGGGCAACCGCTAAAGTACGACACATGAATCAGGCATTGCGACTACGCAAAATGTTTGAATATCTTGGAGATCGTTTAGGCATCCACCTTGAAGTTGTTATAACAGATGGTAGCCAACCAATCGGAAATGGCATTGGTCCGGTCATGGAAGCGCGTGACGTCATGATGGTGTTAGAAAATGATATTAATGCGCCAGCAGATTTAAAACAAAAATCATTAAGATTAGCAGGACGTATTTTAGAATTTGATCCTGATGTTCGAGGTGGGCAGGGCTACAGCATTGCGAGAGATATTCTTGAAGATGGACGCGCATTGAAAAAAATGCAGGAAATAATCAAGGAACAAGGAACCATTGAAATTAATTTTGAACCCGCACCACTTTATATCGATATAAAAGCGAATCAAGATGGTGTTGTAATTGCAATTGATAATTTTCAACTTGCAAAAATTGCACGACGAGCCGGAGCGCCTATGGATAAACATGCCGGTGTCGACCTGAATAAAAAATTAGGTGATAGCGTAAAAAAAGATGAAGTGTTATATCGAATTTATGCGGAGTTTCCTGCTGATTTTAAATTTGCCCAAACATTAGCTAAAAAATATAATGGTTATAAGATAGGTTCTGCGGATGAAGTTCAGCAACCCTATATGGAGATATAAAGGACTATTACTATGACACCAACCATCTATACTTTTCCGAGTTATCAGCAACAAGGAAAAAACATTGCTGAAAGCCTGAAATTATCCAGCTTTGATATTCAGGTTCATCACTTCCCGGACAAAGAAAGCTTAGTCACCCTACCAGCGAAAAAAAATAAACATATTATTTTTTGTTTAAGTCTGGATTACCCAAACAATAAATTGATTGAATTATTTTTTGCTGCAAAAACAGCCCGCCTACAAGGCGCAAAGAGATTAACTTTAGTAACACCCTATCTTTGTTATATGCGCCAAGATAAATCTTTTCATTCTGAAGAAGCTATTAGTCAACAAATTATTGGTCAGTGGTTAAGCGAACTGTTTGATGACCTTATTACCGTTGATCCACATTTACATCGAGTAACTAATTTAGACTCGGTTATACCCGATACAAATAATATTATTTTAACAGCAACCCCCTTACTTGGAGAGTTTGTAAAATCGCTTGGCAAAGAAGTTGTTTTAATGGGGCCCGATGAAGAATCATTACAATGGGTAAAACAAGTCGCGACTATCTGCAAAGCACCGTATGCTGTGGCAACAAAAGTACGACACAGTGATACTCATGTCAGCATACAACTTCCTGAAATAAGAATTAAAGATCAACATATTATACTTATTGATGATGTGATTAGCACTGGAAATACTGTTGCACAAACAGCAATACAACTTTATACAGCAGGAGCAAGCCAGGTTGATGTGCTTGTGACTCATGCCTTATTCAGCAAAGAAGCAATGAATACGTTAAAAGATTCAAATATTAAAAATATTTACAGTACAGATAGTATCCTCCATAAAACAAACTGTATTCCCATCGCTAATATGTTATCTGATAAAATAAAAACTCTTTTCTAAACCATGCCCTTTTTATATCTTATCTTTTTATCTATTCTTCTTATTATTGTTGTTCAACTGGGCGCGTTTAGTATTGTTTTAACAAAACTGGGGCTCTCACCTGATTCAGCATTATTACTGTTAATAAGTACCTTGATCGGTAGTTTAATTAACATACGTTTATTTACTATGGATTCATCATTTGAAGAGTTACCGGAAAACTATCTGATACCACGTACATTATTTAACCCCATACCTGTTTTCAAAGGAAAAATAATTATTGCACTTAATGTTGGTGGCGCCTTAATCCCTATTTGTTTTTCTATCTATTTGATTTTAATTTATTCAGTAAACCCACTACATTTTATTCCAGCAATTTTTATTGTTGCAGCAATTAGCTATTTGTTTAGTCGGCCTATAAAGGGATTGGGGATTGGTATACCCATTTTTATTGCACCAGTTACTGCTGCATTAACGGCACTTACTATAGCACCGGCGCAAAGTGCGCCACTCGCTTATATATGTGGTACGCTCGGCGTATTAATTGGTGCAGACTTGTTTCGACTTAAAGATATTAAACACATAGGTGCACCTGTTGCAGCTATTGGTGGCGCAGGAACTTTTGATGGGATTTTCTTTACCGGTATTATTGCGGTCTTACTTGCTTAATAAATAATATGAATAATAAATCAATTTTAATCACAGGATGTTCAACCGGTATTGGCTTGTGCGTTGCACAGGGCTTGCAAGATCGTGGCTACCGCGTTTTTGCTACCGCCCGAAAAAAGGATGATGTGAAAAAACTTCAGTCGCTGGGGCTGGAAAGTCTGCAACTGGATTTAGATGATTCTCAATCAATACAAACAGCCGTAAAAGAAATTTTAAATCGCACCAATGGAACCCTTGACGCCCTGTTTAATAATGGTGCTTATGGACAGGCAGGTGCAGTTGAAGATTTGAGCCGTGATGTTTTACGGCAACAATTTGAAACCAATGTCTTTGGCTGGCATGAACTCACTAACCTTGTTTTGCCTGTTATGCTAAAACAAGGACATGGGCGCATTATTCAAAACAGTTCAGTACTGGGCTTTGTTGCTTTAAAATTTCGTGGCGCCTACAGTGCGAGTAAATACGCTATTGAAGGTTTAACGGACACACTAAGGCAAGAATTAAGCGGCACAAATATTTTTATCTCTTTAGTAGAGCCTGGGCCAATTGAAAGTCAATTCAGAAAAAATTCATTCGCAATGTACAAAAAAAACATCAATAAAGAAAATAGCAGATTTAAAACTGAATATACTGCAACTGAAGAACGGTTGAGCAAAGAGGGGCCTGCTGTCCCCTTCACATTACCGGCAGAAGCAGTATTAAAAAAAGTTATTCATGCTTTAGAAAGTAAAAAGCCAAAACCACGTTATTACGTTACTTTCCCGACTTATTTATTTGGCTACTTAAAACGTTTTTTATCTACAAACTTAATGGATAAATTGCTTAATAAAGTATAACCATCATAAAACCCTAACTTCGTATTCCTTTGCCGGTGTTTAATAAATAAAGACAAAAAGAAAATAAAACAACAACAAATAAAATAATAATACTAAAGGCTGTTGTTAACTCTATATCTGAGACACCTAACATGCCATAGCGCATCGCATTAACCATATAAAGAATGGGATTTACAAGAGAAACATTTTGCCAGAATGTTGGCAGCATATCGATTGAATAAAATATCCCACCCAAATATGTCAGAGGAATTAAAACAAAGGTCGGTATAATTGAAATATCATCAAATGAATTTGCATAAATGGCATTGATAAAACCACCCAATGAAAATAATATTGCCGTTAAAATCACAACTGAAAATAATATAAAATAGCTGTGTATATTAATGTCAGCAAAAAATGTTGAAACAATAGCAACAACTAATCCAACCGTTAAACCACGAGCAACCCCACCAATAACATAACCACTAAGAATTAAATAATTGGGCATGGGCGAGACCAGCATTTCTTCAATAAAATGTGAAAACTTCGACATATAAAATGATGCGACAACATTGGCATATGAATTATTAATAATCGACATAAGAATAATGCCTGGAATAATATAATCCATATAAGAGTAGCCAGAGATATCACTAAGTTGTGATCCGATAAGCTGGCCGAAAATAACAAAATATAATCCAGTCGTAATTACGGGTGGAACAATCGTTTGTAACCAGATACGCGCGAAACGTAAAATTTCTTTAGTAACGATTGTTTTAAAAGCAATAAATTGTTGATTTATGTTCATAAAGTTCCCTCTTCAACCAAACGAACAAATAACTCTTCAAGACGATTGCTCTTACTCCGTAAGCTGCTTATGTTTATGTTTCGTTTGTCTAATTCAGAAAACAGCTTATTTAAGCTACACTTTTTGGATATTTCAACTTCAAAGGTTAAATCATCAACCTGCTTAACTTTACACCCCGAGCTATTACCTTCACCCCAGCCTTGTAATTTATCTTGCAAACTTTCTTCTGTATTCAAAACAAATGTTTCAACATGTAATTTTGCAAGTAACGTTTGCATCCCTGTATTTTCAATTACAACACCATCACGGATGATCGCAATGTTTTTGCATAAGCTTTCAGCTTCTTCTAAATAATGTGTTGTCAGGATAATTGTTGTACCTTGCTCATTAATCTCTTTAAGAAATTTCCACATAGAACGACGAATTTCAATATCAACACCCGCAGTAGGTTCATCTAAAATAAGAATACGTGGTTCATGTACTAATGCCCGAGCAATCATTAGTCTGCGTTTCATCCCACCCGATAATTCTCTACTAATAGTAAAACGTTTTTCCCACAAACCCAGTTGTCTGAGGTATTTTTCTGCACGTTGATAAGCAAGTTTTCTATTGATGCCATAGTAACCCGCCTGATTAACCACTATCTCGACGCTGGGTTCAAACTGATTAAAGTTAAATTCCTGAGGTACTAATCCAATAAAGCTTTTTGCTTTGTCAAGATCATGGTCAAGGTCATGGCCAAATATTTTAACTACACCACTGGTTTTATTGACTAAGGAAGAGATGATACCGATTGCCGTAGATTTACCCGCACCATTGGGACCTAATAAAGCAAAAAAATCACCTTCTTTTACTTCAAGATGAATACCACGTAACGCCTGCACACCATTTTTATATGTTTTATGCAGATCTTGTATTTCTAGTGCATTTGTCATTATTAATTCTTTATAAAAAAAGGGAGGGATGTAATTTAGAAAAGAAAGGCAGGTTATTACTTTATATCATTTTCACTTGATTAAATTATGCTTTCATTTTCAACTATATCTTTAATACTAAATTCATAGTCATTTTTGCTTAATATACGTCTAACTTCAAGCTTTTGAGCACCTGTACGCCATTTTGGATGCGCAAGATTTATTAATTTTGGTTTAGGAAAGTGTTCTCGTTTGCTATTTAATACCAGCATAACTATTGGACGTAATTTACTTTTTTCACTTGCTGAAACAACAATACCTACATGACCTAAGTTTAGTTCCACGACACAGCCAATCGGATAAATTCCTAAGCACTTAATAAATTTTTCTATCATGTCCTTATCAAAATCTTCTTTCACCCATTCATACATATTTTTTAATGCATCATAGGGTGAAATAGCATCGTGATAACAACGATCACTAGTGATGGCATCATAAACATCAACAATCGCAACAATCCGTGTCATATTATTTATCTGATCACCATCTAGCTGTGAAGGATAGCCTTTTCCATTACGACGTTCATGGTGGTGCTTAACAATATCTAAAACTTCAGCAGGCAAATCACCTTGTTCTTTTAACATGTTATACCCTTCCATTGGATGGGTTTTCATAACTTCAAACTCTTCAAATGTTAATTTACTTGGTTTATTTAGAATCTCTAATGGAACTCGCATTTTACCGAGGTCATGCAGCAAACCACCTAAACCCAAGATTTCAAGCTCGGCCTTTTCCATACCTAAGGTACGTCCAAAGCTCACCGACATGACACAAACATTCATACAATGAATAGAGGTATATTCATCACGCTCTTTCATATTGGTTAACCAAAGAAAAGCATGTGGACTACGTGTAATACTATTTGCTACTTCGGTAACCAGTTCTTTAGCAGCATCGGTATTAACTGCCTGGCCTAAACGAACATCCTCTAATGCATGATCAATAAATGTGCGTGTACGCGTATGTAATTTGCGTGCAACTTTTAATTCTTTTTGGAAGGTATGTTGTTCAAGCTCGGCTTGTTCTGAGTCATGAACAGCAGAACTTTTTATTGGTTCTGATTCTTGAGTTAAAGTTGTTAGAGATCGCAAATGTGCATAGATAGTTTCATCTGATTTGTCCGCATCAATAAAGACGTATTCACAAGTTTTTTGAAACTCAGCTATTTCTTCTTCGCCAACTATCAAAACACCCTGCAATAAAAAAGAAGTCTCTGTCCATGAGCGATCCAGCTCACTGACATACATGCCTTTTTTTAACTGCGAAACATCAACTTTAACTTTCATTTATTGCGACATCCTACTCGGCAATGAATCATATCAATTACAGAAGCTTTCAATAGGGGGGAATGTCAAGTATACAACATATACACAGTATAAAAGGTGATAATGGATTTTTTTGTTCCGTTATCTCCCTTTATTGCATTCCGTTACAAATCGTTTTGCTTCTTAATCAACCCAGCGCCTTGCATTGCGGAATAATCTCAACCATGGGCCATCTTCGCCCCACTCATCAGGGTGCCAGGAATGCTGTACCGTTCTAAATAAACGCTCAGGATGTGGCATCATTATATTAAAACGCCCATCGTCTGAGGTTAAACCAGTAATACCATCAATAGAGCCATTTGGGTTATAAGGATATTTTTCAGTCGCATCTCCAAGATGATCAATATATTTCATCGAGACCAGACTGTCTTTTTGCGCTTGCTGAGACAATGCGTCAGATGCAAACTTTACCTGCCCTTCACCATGGGCAACAGCGATGGGCATACGTGAACCTGCCATACCATCAAATAAAATTGATGGTGATTCCTGAACCTCAACTAAAGAGAAACGAGCTTCAAATTGTTCTGATAAATTACGTTCAAATTGTGGCCAGTGTGATGCCCCAGGAATAAGATCTTTTAGGTGTGACATCATCTGGCAACCATTACATACACCCAGGCCAAAACTGTCAGCACGATTAAAGAAGGCTTCGAACTCATCGCGCATCGCGCTATTGTGCAAAATAGTTTTTGCCCAACCACCACCAGCACCTAAAACATCACCATAAGAGAAACCACCACAAGCCACTAAACCCTGGAAGTCATTTAAATTATGCCGACCTTCGATGATGTCACTCATATGGACATCAACACTGGCGAAACCGGCTTTCTCAAATGCTGCAGCCATTTCAACATGACCATTCACACCTTGCTCACGCAAGATTGCCATGCGAGGACGATGTCCTAAATTAAGATAAGGCGCTGAAATATTTTCCTGTGCATCAAAAGTTAAGTTTGCGTGTAAACCAGGATCATTATGATCTAATAAAGTATCAAACTCTTGCTTGGCACAATCCGCATTATCACGTAAGGCTTGAATCTGGTATGACGCATCAGACCAGGTGCGTTGTAAGCTGCGACGCTTTTCATTTAACACATCACGATCGTTAAATTGAATAACAATGTTGTCGTCATTATTAAGCTGACCAATCACATGACTGTAATGACCTAAACCTGCTTTCTTTAACTCAGCTAATACTTCATCTGTATATTCATGTTGTACTTGTATAACAGCACCAAGTTCTTCATTAAACAAACTGGCGATTGAACTATCACCTAAGTCCGCTAATTCAATATTAATTCCCGTATTTCCGGCAAATGCCATTTCACAGATGGTTGCCAGTAAGCCACCATCTGAACGATCATGATAGGCAAGCAATAAACCTTTCTTATTTAATTTTTGTATAACGCTAAAGAAACTCTTCAAACTATTGGCATCATCTAAATCTGCATTGTGATGACCGAGTTGTTTATAAACTTGTGCCAAACATGTCGCACCTAATCGATTTTTACCTTTACCTAAATCAATCAGGATTAAATTACTGTCGCCTAAATCTGTGCGTAATTGCGGCGTTAGCGTTTTAGAAATATCTTCTACAGGAGCAAAAGCAGAAATAATGAGCGATAAAGGAGCCGTGACAGAATGCGTTGTATCGCCTTCATCCCACACGGTCTTCATCGACATAGAATCTTTACCAACAGGAATCGCAATTCCTAACTTTGGACAAAGTTCTTCACCGACCGCTTTTACAGCATCATATAAACCTGCATCTTCACCGGGATGTCCTGCAGGCGCCATCCAGTTTGCAGATAACACCATGTCACTGATTTTATTAATTCGCGCGGCGGCAATATTGGTAATAGCTTCACCCACCGCCATTCGAGCTGAAGCTGCGTGATGAAGTAAAGCAATTGGAGTACGTTCTCCCATCGCCATCGCTTCACCTTTTAAAGTGTCATAGGCTGCTGCAGTTACTGCAACATCGGCCACAGGAACTTGCCAGGGCCCAACCATTTGGTCACGCGCAACCATGCCTGTTACTGTTCGATCGCCAATTGTGATTAAGAAATTTTTCGCCGCAACTGTAGGTAAGGCTAGTACACGTTTTACTGCTTCAGGGATATTAATCTCATCCAGAGAAAATTCTGTTTTTGGCATAGGATGGTGTTTCACATCACGACGCATTTTTGGTGGCTTACCTAGCAGCACATCCATTGGCATATCAATGGGCGTATTGTCAAAATGGCCATCACCAACAATAAGGTTTTGCTCTTTCGTCGCTTCACCAACAATAGAGAAGGGGCAGCGTTCACGCTCACAAATAGCGTCAAAAGCGTCGATATTCGCCGAACTTACTGCTAAAACATAGCGCTCTTGAGCTTCATTGCACCAGATTTCCATCGGAGCCATGCCTGGCTCATCATTTGGGATCATACGCAGCTCAAATTTACCACCACGACCACTGTCATTCACCAGTTCTGGTAAGGCGTTCGATAATCCCCCCGCCCCTACATCGTGAATACTGATAATCGGATTCTGCTTGCCCATTTGTACACAAGTATCAATCACTTCCTGAACCCGACGTTCAATTTCAGGATTGCCACGTTGTACCGAGGCAAAGTCTAAACGTTCATTACTATCACCCGATGTCATGGATGAGGCGGCGCCACCACCCAGACCGATCAACATGGCGGGTCCACCTAAAACAACAATTTGTGAACCTGGTGGAATATCATTTTTGTTTACATGATCTTCGCGAATATTACCCAAACCACCGGCCAACATAATTGGTTTGTGATAACCACGGACTTCTTCGCCAGCAAAGCTGGTAACTTTTTCTTCATATGTTCTAAAGTAGCCACAAATATTTGGACGGCCAAATTCATTATTAAATGCTGCGGCACCAATGGGCGCTTCGAGCATAATATCGAGAGCAGAAACAATTCGACCAGGTTTGCCAAAATCTGTTTCCCACGGCTGTGGCGATGCGGGCAATTTTAAATTTGAGACAGAATAACCGCTGAGTCCTGCTTTTGGTTTAGAACCACGACCGGTTGCGCCTTCATCACGAATCTCACCACCGGAGCCTGTTGCCGCACCAGGGAAAGGCGCAATCGCGGTAGGATGATTGTGGGTTTCGACCTTCATCAATATATGAATATTTTCTTCATGATATTCATATTGATGATTGTGCGGTTCAGCAAAAAAACGGCCTGCTTTTGAGCCCTTCATTACCGCGGAATTATCATGATAAGCAGATAACACACCACCGGGATTTTTCTGATGTGTATTTCGAATCATGCCAAACAAAGATTTTTTCTGCTCTTTGCCATCAATCACAAAATCTGCATTAAAGATTTTATGTCGGCAATGTTCTGAGTTTGCCTGGGCAAACATCATGAGCTCGACATCAGTCGGATTACGATTCATGGTCTTGAAATTTTCTACCAGGTAGTCAATTTCATCTTCAGCCAAAGCCAAACCTAAATCTGTATTCGCTTTTACCAGCGCATCACGGCCGCCGAGTAAAATATCTACACTTTGTAATGGGGATGGTTCAGCATGGTGAAACAGACGTTCAGCTTCTTCAACATCAGAAAAAACCGATTCCGTCATACGATCATGAAGTAATGCGCTTATCGCATTCCAGTCAGCAGTATCGAGTGAGTTATCACTTACTACATGATATAAAATGCCACGCTCAATGCGGCGCACATCTTTTAATCCACAATTATGAGCAATATCACTTGCTTTACTCGACCAGGGTGAAATCGTTCCCGGACGCGGTATAACAAGAAATACATTCGCATTTGCCACTTCAGGCCGGGATTCAGTATGTAATAAAGAATCCAGCACGACTTTAGCATCAGAATCGAGCGCTCTATCAACCTCAACAAAATGAATGAAGTTTGCCTGCATCTCAGTAACAGCAGGCACTGCATTTTGTAGCGTGGTTAAAAGTTTATTTTTACGAAAATCAGAAAGGGCAAAACCGCCGGGCAATTGCAGCATGTGCTTTTAGTCCAGAATGTGTGGTTAAAAGGAAAAATGTGATCATACACTATCCCGCTTTTAACGTCATATCTGAAACGGCTTAATGAGGTTTTGAAGGGTATTTAATGCCTTGAATTTAAACATAGTAAACAGGCACGGCCAAACCGTACCTATTATCTATATTATGACTTGAGTGACTATTTAAGTTTAGAAATACCTAATGCCTTAAGAACAAATTTTTCATATATAGAATCGGTATTTCCTTTTCTCATTTTACGAATAAAATATTTTTCAAAGCCAATTTTTGCTTGATGTACCCATTTTCCTTTTTTAAACCAGGTCACATTGCGTGGTGGAATTTGAGGTAAAGCGACAAATACGGCACCGGTGTCACCCATATCAGCAAGACAAATCGCATTCCAGGTACCACATGCTTCTGGTTCTTCACCCTTTAATTCATGAGCGATGTTATGCACAATCGCGGTAGCCATTGTCTCGATCATATAACCTGTTTTAGGTGCACCAGTGGGTACCGGGGTAGCTTCCACAGGTGGAATAGCAACACACACACCCGCTGCATAAATATTTTTATATTTTGGATTGCGCTGGTAATCATCAATCATGACAAAACCACGCGGATTACATAAACCTTCTACTGCAACAACAGCATCAACACCTTTAAAGGCGGGTAACATCATGTTGTAAACAAATGGAATTTCATGTTGTTTTTTCACTTCACCATTCTCATCCAGCTCATCAACAAACATCATGCCGTCTTCAACCTTGGTCGTTTTAGCATTAGTAATAAACTTAATATTGTGTGCACGTAAATCACTTTCCATCATGCCTTTAGAATCTCCCACACCACCAAGACCAAGGTGGCCAATATAGGGTTCGGAAGTGACGAAAGTCATCGGTACCTTATTACGCATTTTTATCTTACGTAACGCACAGTCAAGAATAAAAGCAAACTCATACGCAGGGCCAAAACAACTTGCAAAAGGCATGGCTCCAATAATAACGGGACCAGGATTTTCAACTAACTTTTCATAAGCTGCTGTCGCATCAACCGCGTGGTCGGTAGTACAAACTGAAGTAGTGAAACCTTCCGGACCACTGCCAGGAACCTCTTCAAAAGCTAAGCGTGGGCCAGTTGCGATAACCAGGTAATCGTAACTTACCGTATCACCATTTTTTAAATCGAGTGAATTTGCATCAGCATTAATTTTCTCAACACGACTATTTATAAAGTTCATTTTTTTCTTTGTCAGTATTTTTTCCAGAGGTACAGAAATTTCTTTTTTCGTCCTCCAACCTACCGCAACCCATGGGTTTGAGGGTGTAAACTGAAAATCTTCTCTTTCATCGATAACTGTTACCTCGTGATGTTTCCCTAACATTTCTTTCATTTCAAAAGCGCAAGGCAGCCCGCCGACACCGGCCCCCATAATAACGATATGTGACATGGTTTAATCCCTCAATGTAGTTGTTAACGAATAACTCTTGATATAACAGGAGCAAAATCCAGACCAGAACAATAAAAGCCTTATAAAACAATAAGATATATAAAAATATGCTTAATTTATGACAAAGATGATAATATAAAACAAATATACTCTGTCGATAATGTCATAGTTCAACTATAGTTATGTCATAAATGACAGGCTCAGGGGTGGGGTTATGCCAGAATTTTTTTTTAAAGATCATCGGTTTGTGAATGAATTATTAAATACGCGTACCGAACCGTCCGTAATAATTAATCGGGATTACATCATTGTTGCGGCAAATGCAGCCTATGAAAAGCTACATGACTTCAAAGTCGGCAGTAAAAGTCATTGTTATGAAATTTCTCACCGTTATAAAAAACCCTGTGACCTGGAAGGCGAAACGTGTCCATTAAAATTATGCCTTGAGAGTAATACTGCTCAGCGCTCCTTACATATTCACCAAACTAAACATGGTGCTGAACATGTCGATATTAATCTTGCTCCCATTCATGATGAAAACGGTGAAATTAAATATTTCATAGAAAGTACCAGGCCCGTAAAGTGTGCCAGTACTCATCCAAAAGCAACGGGGCTGGTCGGTAGCTCAATTGCATTTAACACCGTCATTGAGATGGTTCAGCGTGTTGCATGTAGCGATGTTAGTGTTCTGCTGCAAGGGGAGTCAGGAACCGGCAAGGAACTTATTGCTGAAGCGATACATCACACCAGTGCTCGCTCAAAAGGCCCCTTCGTGGCTGTAGATTGCTCAGGATTAACAGAGTCACTATTCGAAAGTGAATTATTTGGCCATGAAAAAGGGGCATTTACAGGGGCGCAAACACGTAAAATTGGCTTAGCAGAAGCGGCAAATGGCGGTACCTTGTTTTTAGATGAAACTGGGGATATCTCCCTTAGCCTGCAAACAAAACTACTACGTTTAATTGAAACAGGCACATTCAGACGTGTTGGTGGCCTTGAAACCATTAAGTCTGATTTTCGTTTAATTACGGCAAGTCACAAGAATTTGAGGATGATGGTTGATAGTGGAGATTTTAGAAATGATCTCTATTATCGTATTAGTGCTTTTCCATTGCATATCCCATCATTAAAAGAACGTATTGAAGATATCCCTTTATTGGTCGCTTCAATGCTTAAACGTTTTTACCCCGAACTCGATATCACCATTACCGATGAGGCCATTAAGTGTTTACAACAATATAATTTCCCAGGAAATATTCGAGAACTGAGTAATATCGTGCAACGCTCAACATTAATGGTTGATGACGAAGAGATTCAACTGCAACATTTACCCGATGAATGTAAAAACGTATTAAACGACGATAAAAACAAAACATGTTTCTCGGAGTTAATTACATTAAAGGTACTTGAAAAACGCTATTTAGAATGGGCATCTACCCGCGTCAGCAATAAAGCAGAGCTGGCAAAAAAATTAGGTGTGAGTGAACGAACCTTGTATCGAAAGTTTGAAGCTCACGAAGAAGCTTAAATGCATTCCGTCATTCCGGTGAGATTTTAGCCGGAATCCATCTTTAAACTGCTGGATTCCCGCTAAGAGCACGCGGGAATGACGTGCGTAAAATCACCAGTGTGAAGCCTCTTCAAGCTCTTTCATCACTTCATTTCGCGAGGCTTCCTGCGTATTCATTAAGCAGGCAATATTACCAATACTGGCCACGGCCACACCCTCACCTTCAACGACCCATCCACCCGGTGGTGTCCAGCCACTCATTTGGGTAAACATGGAAAGTTGATCCGCGTTACCCTGTACTAATCGTTTGTAATCATGCGCAAACTTGGCAAAGCCAGCCATCATCTCGTCCGGCATACCATACCCTTCAACCAATGCACCATCATCACGAAAGTGGCAAACGGCAATAATGCCATCAACTGCTAATATTCGTTTAATCATTGATACAGTCTCCCTTTAACCTGCTAAAGCAGCATGGGTAGCTTCATAATCAACTTGGGCATTTGGCACAACCACGCCAAACTCTTCATTTACAATGACAGTCCAGTCAATGCCCACCATGGTAAAACCTTTAATCGGGTAAAAACCTTTCATGCCGGTCATATTTTCCCAGCCACGTGCTTGCATGGTCGCAATTGCCATATTGGCGATACAAACATGACACAGTAAATCCAGAATTTGATCGTTTAACTCTGAACCATCAGCAATTTTACTTTCTGTTAACTCACCTTTACTGGTGAATTTAAAGGCACCAACTGCACCTTCAACTGCCATTAATTTATCTAAGTTCGACATTATTTACTCCAAAGAATTTTTTATTTTTATACTAACTGGCCTTCTTGATTCGGCACATTCTCACGCATATACGACATAATAGTATTAAGTGATGCACTACCATTTTCAATAAAGCAAAAATGATTGGCGATAACACAAACACTAAAATTTTCGCCATTAACAATCCAGCCTCGTGAAGGGATACAGCCACAGTTATGACCTAGATTTTTAATCATATCCATTTGCATATGCACTGCCAGACTCGTTGAACGGCACATAATGGAAGCCATACGAGCCATGTCATCGTTCATGTCACCTTCACAGGTAAAACGATCTCCACGATAGGAATACTCTCCTGCAGCAATCACACCATCCATAGCAGCAAGTTCAGGAACTATACTCATACTCACCTCGCTTATTATTATTTTATTGATATTCGACTGTCCTAGCTAACCGCAAACAGTCCTGAAATGCAACAAGAAATATTATTGACATTGATAAGTTTAATGAACAACATGAAGTCCTTATATAGTTCACAAATGCGAAACAAACCATGTCATCTACTTCATATCCCAGTATTTTAAAACGCTTACTCGCCGCCTTTTATGATGCTTTTCTTCTCTTAGCAACATTGTTTTTTGCAACGGCGTTAACGATGCCTTTTACCAAAGGTGAAATTGCTGCAAACAATAATATTTATATGTCACTCTATTTACTGGTTGTTATATACATTTTTTATGGCTGGTTCTGGACCCATGGAGGGCAAACACTGGGAATGCGCGTATGGAAACAAAGACTAGTACGGATTGATGGGGCAGCGATCACCTGGCAACAAACGTTAATTCGTTTACTAACGGGTTTACCTGCCTGGCTGCTGTTATTAGTCGGACTTCTATTATGGACAGTCCCCGATAAAATAAATCTTGCAGAATCACTGCAAGGGATCCCAAATTGGGCATTTGCTGTAACTGGTTTTATCTGGGTGATACTTGATAACCGAAGTAATACATGGCGAGATAAGTTGAGTGGGACAGAAATCATTTCTACTGATGAGAAAAATTAATTTAAGCCTGTTCTTATGTCAACAAATG
>JAGLTQ010000070.1 GCA_023135195.1 Gammaproteobacteria bacterium
GTTTTTTATTAAATTTCGTGGGGATTCGTCAGGATCTGACCCCTTGATTCCCCGAAGTATGATTAAAAGTGCGAATTAGCAAGCTAAGTGACTGATTTATATGTAATTATAGCAAATTTCGTACTAAACTGGAAGAACTCTAAAGTCTGTAAGTTATTGTTTTATATGGAATTTATTAGATGTTCAACCAATAATCATTAGTGGACTCTAATATTGCTTGTATTTTTTACATCGAATTAAAAAGCTTCTTTTTATCTTTCCGGAAAGTTTTAATCGCAAGAAAAAACATGCAATAAGAAAACCTAACGAAATTCTGTCATAGCGACGAAAAAATGTTTCTTTTAAAACTTCTTCCATCGGCTTAAATGTCCCTGACAGTTCAAAGTTAGATAGCTGATAATTAGCCCATATACCAATAGCAAAATAGCCTATTGCTCCAAAAATTATCACCCATTGTGTGCGCTTTGAAAGTGCAAATACATATAAGTTTTCATAAAACCACTCTTTCATAACTAACTCTCTAGTTAACTTTTTTAAATATAATATTTATTATTCACTTTCCGTTAAGCATAATGATTCAGTATGCGATAGGTGCTAGCTATATACACTTTCACCCGCCCCTTGATATTTATCATAAACATGCAAATAAACTTTATCGCATACGCTCTGCCATTGCTTATCATCATAACTGTCTGGTAAATTTTGCAAAATATCATCAATTGTTTTTTGTACACGGGCTTTTGTGCGTTGTTTCTTACGCCAGTCGATTACTAAGTTTCCTTCCAACTCACCCAGTAATTTTTTCGCTAGTCCTTTTACTATTTCTCTCTCTTTTTCTGAGAGAGTTAACCCTTGACATAACAAATCAAAAATAGTGAGTTCAGGTTCTTCTAAGCCTTCTTTTATGTGTCGCCGTTCTTCTTCATCTAGTTCGTCGACAAAGAGTTTTAGTTGTTCAAAGAATTCTTCAGCTGAGTGCGCGCCTAAATTATATTGTTCAACTATTTCATCAAAGCGTTGTTGTAAATTTATACGGGTTGAGTTTTTATCGATCATTGGCTGTATACGTAACTCAATAATACGCTTCAATCTTTCTGCATCTGCTCGACTGGGCTTTGTGGTTCGCGCGATCATTTCAGCGAGCGCATCAAAATCAATTTCAGCTATATTAATGGGGTTGGGTAAGTTTGATTTTATTTCAATAGTAGTAATCGCATCATCTAATAACTCGTCTACCTGAGTTCTAACAATATGTAATATATCGTCATCATCAATAACTTGCCCCATACCATCAAGAATAGCTTTGAGTAGGAAACTTAATAAAGCTCGATCAGCTAAGAACTCCATTGCGCCTTTGTCGGGCAATAAAGCTTTAAATATTCGATTGGTTCGCCGGACATGAGCTGTAAACTTTTCTAAGTTTTTCGGCACCATTAATATATCTATGGCTCGTTGAATGATATTTTGTTTTTCAAAGTTTGAACTGTTGGCTTTTTGAATAATATCTAGATCTATTTTCAAACCATTCAAAAATACCTTAGCTTCAACTATTGCCTTTTTTGCTTCATCTAATAGAATCGCTTTATTTTCAGCAGAGCTACCAACCTTATACTCTGCCTCACCTTCACTAACGCCTCCACCATATACACCCAAGGCATCTTGTAATGCACCGAAAATATTAATGTAATCTACAATCTGACCACTGGCCTTTCCCGGAAAGACTCGGTTCGCCCTAGCAATGGTTTGCATTAAGGTATGGCTTTTTAGAGGTTTATCTAAATACAGAGAAGAAACACAGGGTGCATCGAAACCGGTTAGCCACATCGCACAGACAAAGACGATGCGTAACTCATCTTTCTCGTCCTTAAATTTTGCATCCAGCTCTTCACGAACAAAACGTTCACGGTGAATTTTATAATCTAAGCCTTTCTTCTCCATCGCCTCATAATCACCCTGCCCACCAGATACCACCACTGCCATATCTGTTTCTTGCATATAAGTAATATCATCATTCAAATAGCTTTTTTTACTATCCTTAGCATTTAAAGCTTCAGCTTTTATCACCTCAATTTTGTTCTGCCATGCAACTTGTACTTTGTCGTACATTTTAATGGCTGTGGCTTTATCGATAGATACCACCATCGCCTTACCACGCACTCCACTGGAAAAAGGTTCACACCCCATAAAGTGTTCAACAATGTCTTCAGCGATCGTTTCTAATCGATCATCTCGAGTAATGATGTGATAGGCTCGGGAAAACTCACGTTCTAACTTAGCTTCAGATTCATCTGTTAAGTCTGCATTCTCAATAATCTTATCAATATCATCACCTAGGTTATCTCGATTAAGATTAACTTCCGGTACACGATTTTCATAATAGAGAGGTAAGGTCGCACCATCATCGACTGCATCAGCAAAGTTATAAATCGAAACATAGTCACCAAAGACATCTCGTGTCTTTTCATCATCTTGTTGTTTATTAAGTAACGGTGTCCCTGTAAATGCCATAAACCCTGCATTAGGCAAACCAGATCGCATATTTAAAGCCAAAGTAGAATACTGACTTCGATGAGCTTCATCGGTAATTACTATCACATCATTTCTTGTAGACAATTCAGGGTAGCTTTCGCCTTGTTCAGCTCTAAACTTGTGAATTAAGGTAAAAACAAAACGGTGATCTTCAGAAAGTAATTTTTTTAAATCAGAAGCGGATTCAGCCTGACATTCTTCCTTAAGTAATCCACAGGCATGAAAAGTTTTATATATTTGTTCATCTAAATCTTTTCGATCAGTAACAATGACAAACGTCCAGTTACCAGTGAACTTGCGAAATGCTTTTTGGCAAAAGAACACCATAGAGAAACTTTTACCGCTTCCCTGCGTATGCCAAAACACACCTAACTTACCTTGAACCTCTTCAATACTTTTTAAGCCTTCAAGAGCCTGATTTACACCCAAGTATTGATGGTATTTAGAAACGATTTTTACAGTAGATTTTTTATTCTCGAATAGAATGAAGTTTTCAACAATATCCAGTAAGCGTGTTTTATCACAAGTGCCGCGTATGGCGGTTTCAAGACTAAGCACACGAGGCTCATCTTCTTTCTCTATCTTTTTCCAATCGGCAAAGTGTTCCCACAGGCTAGACACAGTGCCTACCTTGCTTTGCACACCATTCGATAAGATAACCAATTGATTAAAGAAAAATAAGTGAGGAATAACCCGCTTGTAATCAGCCAGATTGTCTTTATAGGCATGAATTATTTTCACGCCAGCCGCTTTTAGTTCGATAAAGACAAGGGGTAAACCATTCACAAAACCAATTAAGTCAGGACGACGTATTTCTATTTCGCCGGTAATCCATAATTGAGAACAAAGTAAAAATCGATTGTTATCAACATCATTCCAATCAATGACTTTTATAGTTACAGAGTCTTCATTCTCGTCATCGGCCTTAACTTTAACGCCTTCGCGTATCAATTTATAACAAGCTTCATTTGCAGCCATTGCACTCATTACCGAACGATCACGAGCAATCTCTTCAATTGCAAGGCTGATTTCATTTGTTGTACATGTAGGGTTTATTTTAATTAAAGCTTCGCGTAATTCACGAACAAGGATGACTTCACTTCGGTTATCACGTCCAAGTGTACCTTTTTCACCAAAGACTTCGCTAAAACAATCAATTGTTTGCCAGCCTATAGTAAAGAACAAGTTTATTGCGGGTTGTTCTATTAATTCATCTTCGGTGTAAGTCATGCGCTATTTAATCTCTTTATCCTTTAATTTTTTTTCTAAATCATCCAATGCGTTTAATTCATCAGTATCGGCCTGCATGGCCTCTGCTCGCTTACGCTTAGTATCAAACTCATCATACAACCGATGAACCTCACTCTTCATCTGCTCATGACTCACTTTCCCTGCATTCTTTAACAATTTCTCTTCAGTAAACATCATAAATTTATCAATGAAAGACCTCCAATCATCCAGCAAGATATGTTGCTTCTTTTTTGCTCGCAATTCAGCGAATTCAAAAAACGCGGTAACTAATCGATTTAAATGCTCTAACTCATCTTCTTTAAGGTAGTTTTTCGCAATAACCACATCGGCTTTGCGCACTCGATCCCCCTTAAAAGCGCTCAAGTTCATATTCGGTTTATCCGAATCTGCTCTGGCAACAATAAGTTCTGATGCTGTATAACGTGTAACCGCATAGAACAATTTATTTTGTACCGTTGCGAATAAAGTTTGAGTATCTTTTTCTTTTGCCTGATAGTCTTCCGCCAAGGTAAACAAATCACGCACTTTTTGATAAAACCGCTTCTCAGATGAACGAATATCACGAATACGTGCAAGTAATTCATCGAAGTAATCCCACTTAGAGTCTTTTAAACGCTCGTCATCCATCACGAAGCCTTTAGTCATATATTCAGCTAAGTACCGAGTTGCCCATTGTCTAAATTGTGTACCTCTAGACGAACGCACGCGATACCCCAACGCAAGCACAAGCGGTAATGCATACAACTGAGTCAAATACTCTTTACCATCTGCCGCAGTTGTCAACTTAGAGTTGACAACTGCCTCTTCAAGCAACTCACCTTCTGAGAATATGGATTTAATATGCTTGCTAATATTCTGCTTTGAACACTGATAAAGCTCAGCAATTTCCAGTTGAGTCAGCCAGACCTGGCCGCCAATCTCGCGCAAAACAAACTCAGCCTGACCATCAATCGTACTGTACAAAATTAAATCATTATCCGTCATTTTGATAATCCTTTAAATGAATCACATTATCAGAATTCGTAGTCGGGTAAATGGCCTCAATAAAATGGCGCGACTCAGCATTACAATCATTCAACAATGCTTCACGTAATTCTCGAATCAAGATCACTTCACTTCGATTATCACGCGCAAGCGTTCCTTCTTCACCAAAGACTTCGCTAAAACAATCAATTGTTTGCCAGCCTATATTAGAGAATAAGTTTATTGTGGGTTGTTCTATTAGCTCGTCTTCGGTGTAAGTCATACTTTTATGTTTACATTAAATTTATTTATTATTTTCAATAGGTTACACACTAGCATATCCCATAAAAGAAAACTAAATACAGTGAATTTTTGACTAAAATAAGCTAAAATAGCTACATAAACCCTATACGGAACTTGCCATGAAAACCAAATCACACATACCAACGTCTAAAATCCGTATCATGCGTGCAGTTGCAAGTTCTACTGCTATAGAAACTGGGCAATCTATTAAAAAAATTGAAGCCAGCCTAAAATCTAAAAGTGGTAAATTTAATAATTTAAAACTTGCCCGTTAGTTCTCTTCTAACGCACGCCCTACCCATTTCTTCATAGGCTCATAATTCATATTTACGCCTTGCTGAATAGCAGCAAAGTACTTGTAGCTCACCATCTCTCAATGAAAGACGAATTGAATGTTTCCACCATACTGGTTTATTTTTTACCCAAACAACGATTTTTTCTACTGGGGTCATTATCAACTTTCCTATAGTTGGATATTTCCTGAAATAAGCTTTGGAAGAAGAAAGTCACGTTGTGATTTTAAGTTTGAATTTTTATTTATTAAGTTTAGTATCTGATCAAATATTGGCTCAATAATTTTATTAAAATCTTGAATAGTTTCTGCTAATGGTAGCATCACCTTCATAGACTTAAATGTATCAGTCACTATCGTATCGAAAGTTGCTCCCCCAGTATTCTTTTTTAAGTAGGCCACTTGAGTCTTTGTCATTAGAAATAAAAATTTTTGGCTAATATCATTTTTAGCTTTCAAGGCATAACATGATTGATTCATTGTCATTTCTCTAGATGGTAAAACAACTTTCCCTACTGTTCCTCTAGCTGTAATAAACACAGTATCTTTTGGATATAATTTAGCTGAGCTTTTTTCTATTCCTAATTCAGTTACATGCTTTTCAGTTGTAGTGGCATAAAAACTATCAGGCGCATCTCTTGGTGCAAAAAATGGTATTTCTCCACCCCAATATGATGGTTCTTTAGTTTTTGGTGTGCCTCCACCGAGAACATCTGCTATATCTGTAAAAACTTTAACATTCCACCCTTCAGGAATTAACCCCAATGATGACTCTTTAAATTTTGTGTTTTGATGTCCGGGGAAGCGAAATTTAACGAACCATTCTTGGTAAAGGGATTGCGCCATGTCCTCTAGGATAGCGATGCGGCGGTTGTTGTTTTCGATTAGGTTGTCGTAGGCAGTTAATACATCTGCTATTTTTACTTGTTTTTCTATTGAAGGAATCTCTATCTCAAACTCTTCAATAGTTGTCTTAGTCAAAGCTTCACGTGTCGCGCCACCTTGAGCATAAGTTAATAATTGAGTTTTATATTTAGGAGACACTAAACATAAGAACACAAATCTAGGATCTGCAAGTTTATGATCTACTCGAATTATTGCCACATGCTGGTTCACTCTTGCAGGTAAACTACATTTGGGAACCAAACAACATCTAGCTACTGAAGCACCAGTAATATTCAATAAAACATCATTTTCTTTAACTACCACATTTGCTAATTTTTGCGCCTGCTCATCATCAATAAAAGCTAAATTTTTATATGTAAACTTACTGTCATATACGTTCATACTCCGAATTAAAGAAATCCCTTGAGATTTATATGCTCCCTTTCCTCCACGAGGTGTGGCTCCACTTCCTATTTTTATCGTTATTTCTTCAAGTTTGACTATACTCACTTCAAACCTTTCCCAAAATCTTCATAACATTTTCAGCAATAGTCTGTTCTAACTCATGCGCCTCACTATTCAATACTTCCAACTCTTCCTGCAACCCTTCTAACTTAATCGCAAAGTCTTCATCATGTTCATCATCATTTTTTGCTATACCAACATAACGCCCTGGATTTAGTGACCAACCTTGTTCTTCTATTTCTTCGATGGTTGTGACTTTGCAGAGGCCTGCTATGTTTTGGTAGCCGTTGGGGAAGTGTTCTGTGACAGACCATTGAGATTGCTTCGCATCGCTCGCAATGACATCTTCCTCGGGGTGGTTTTCTAAATAAGTGTTATCAACTTTTTCTCCACGATAAAGCCTTACGATGTTGGCGATGAAGTTTAGTTGTTCGCTACTGAAGTCTCTTACTGCTCGGGTAACTTGTTGGTAGATGTGGCGGGCGTCTATGAAGAGGATGGTGTCCTTTGAACGAAAACCACCCTCACCCCTGCCCTCTCCCTGAGGTAGAGGGGGTAAAGACCTTTTAGCTTTATCAAAGAACCAGAGTGAACATGGCAAGGTAACGGTATAGAAAAAATTACTGGAGATGGCGACCATCACATCTACACCACCGTCTTGAATAATTTGTTTTCTTATTTCCATTTCTGATGAGCGTGCATCACTGGCGGAGTTAGCCATAACAAAACCGGCACGGCCTTTTTTGTTTAATGCGGAATAGAATTGTTGTATCCAAATATAGTTGCCATTGTCGGTGCGTGGCATGCCGTATGGAAAACGAGCTTTGTCATCTTCGAGGCGTTCTTTTTGAATATTGTTTACATTAAACGGTGGATTAGCCATGACAAAGTCAAACTGACCTTCACCTTTGTTTGCGCTGTCGTGGATATCATCGTAATAAGAGTTACCTTCTCTTATGTCACCTTGTAGCCCATGTACAGCGAGGTTCATCTTTGCGAGGCGTACGGTATCAGCTGTTTTCTCCTGACCAAAACAGGAAATTTCATCACCGGCATGTTTGCCTTTGCCATTTTTACTACGAGAGTGTCCTTCTACAAAGGCAGCGGATTGCACAAACATTCCACCTGAGCCACAAGCGGGGTCATAGACTTTGCCGTGATAGGGTTCAATAATTTCTGCGATTAAACGCACTAATGGGCTTGGCGTAAAGAACTCACCACCACCCTGGCCTTCACTGCGTGCAAACTCGGTAAGGAAGTATTCATAGATACGACCAAAGACATCTGAACCAATATCAAAACGTATATTGACAAAGTTCTTTAATAAGCTGGCGAGTATGGTGTTTTCAAATACTGTATAGGTTTTAGGTAAGGCATCTTTAATGGCTTCGTTTTCAGCTTCTAATGCTTTCATAGCATCGTTAACCGCTTTACCCAGATCGGTATCTTCTGGGAGTTTTAATAAGTTACTAAATAGTGCATCTTCTGGCACGTACATTGCGCCTTCAGCTTGGATAGCAGTTTTAAGATCATTACCTCGGCCTCTGCGTTTTTTATCAGACGTCTTATTCGTAGCCAGACGTTCTTTTGCTAACTCAAAACGGTATTCTGCATAACGTAGGAAGATTAATCCTAATACAGGGCGTGAGTATTCTTGACTGGTAAGACCAGTATTAGCACGCAGCTCATCAGCCGCAGACCACAACCGTTTCTCTAATTCTTGGATATTTTTGAATTCTGACATTTTTACTTCTTTTATATTGTTATATCTAATATGGTTTTATTGAGAAATATAATTTTGTGTCGGCTTCCGTTAACTATTTATTAACGGTAATCGTTTTACTTGCCAAGTCCTACTCCGACTATATTATTTTTCCCAACCTAACTCTTCATGTTGCCATTTCAATGTGAAACTTTTATCTTCTGCAATAGCGCAGTAAATCGCTTCAAGTAAGATTTTAATTTCTGCCACAACATCAGCAAAGCTACCTTTATTCACTAAGCTATTTTTATTCTTAAAAGCATTCCATTGATTCTGTTTGTTTTTATCTTGACGAAAATCATCACTAAACACATAAAGAGGCTCAGTTGAAAACAACATTTCTCTTCTATCAAAGGTTACTTTCACTGGTGCTAAGCCGATACAATAATCGCTGCAAAATATACTGCACCATTACTGTATTAAAATTATCGCCTTGGTCTTTTGCATAATTCAATAAACGTTGACGTACACTTTTTGCGATATCTTTAGTATTACTCGTTGTCATAAAATTAAATTACTAGCATTTCAAAATGTGGTTGAATAACGGATGCAATACGACACTTACTTGCTAATGTCATCAACTCGTCTGCTGTGAATCGTTTTGCTTGCCACCCTTCTTTTAATGCTTCAAGTGCAACATCAAGCCCCACTTTATTTCGTAAACGAAAACAATCCACGACCGTTTTAGCAACAGAATAAACCTTTACATCAACGCCTTCAATTCGATGCGTTTCTACCCCTAGTTCAAATGCTGCCCCCGAATAATAATGATAACGCACGGGCGGATAATCAAATTTCGGCGTATATGCTTTTGCTTTCACCGCCACCCAAATTTCATGTGGGTTTTGTGTTCCAATATTGTGGAATGCCAATGCTGACAATAACGTGATCACACTATTTGGCACTAATGCACTAACTAATGCTAAATCATGATGTTCGGTAATATTCGCATCAGGCAAACAATATGTGCCTCTGGCCAAGCGTTTTAATAAGCCCTTATTCATCATACGAGACAAATATTCACGAGGTATACGCTGTGGGACTAAGTCAGATGAAGATACCACACCTTTCTTGCCGACTATATTCAGTATTTGTTGTTCTGCTTTATTCATTGCTCGCTCATCACAAAAGCTAGTTAAGTAAATATAACTAACTAGATAATGTGACAACTTATCGCTTTTGTCTAGTTAAATCAGGATAAATATTTGACTCAATAAGCAAATAAATAACGTTGAGAAAGGTGCTTAAATAATGATAATTTTTAAACCATTGCTTACAACAGTTTTGAAACTTGAGAGGACTCGAAAAGAGCTAACCAGTTCTTCCTTAAACTATTTCATAATTTAGCCATTCATAGCTCAAATTATGTCTTCTCTATTCGTCAGAGGATGTTTCACTTAAGATTGGTTAAATTGAGTAACAGAGAGATGATATAGTAAAAATTTGGATGAAATAGAAGCCTCAGCGGAACCGAACCGCCGTGTAATCTCCACTACGAATTCCTGCAGTAACGGAGACAGTAACTATC
>JAGLTQ010000071.1 GCA_023135195.1 Gammaproteobacteria bacterium
CTGTAGCCGCCGCCCCACCAATAAAAAAGGCGGTCACATTCCTGTGACCGCCTTAATTACTACAAAAATAAAGGTTAGATTAAAGAGTGATCAACTTTCTTTTTTGTAATTGCTCGATAATTCCAACAAAGTGCTCTAGAGGATAAGCACCTTTAACAGGAATACCATTTACCAGGAAACCAGGTGTACCCTGAAAATCAAATTTACTTGCTTCGTTCATATCTTCCTGAATTCTGGCATTGATGACATCAATTTTATTCTTTAGCGTTTGTTCTAATTTTTTCATATTAACGCCTGCTTTTTTTGCTATCGATTTTAGAGCTTTTTCTCCATCACGTAATTTTTTAATATCGGCAAAAACGCTGTCGTGGAATTTGAATGCCAGCTTATTGCTTTGCATACGAATTGCTTCATAGTATCTCGCAGTAATTTTGGCTTCACGATGAAAACTTAATGGTAAATGTTTATAAATAAATTGAATCTTACCTTTATATTTTTTCATCAGAGCCTGTACTGTCTGATTACCTTTGACACAATAAGGGCATTGAAAATCAGAATACTCAACAATGGTGATCGGTGCATTTCGTGTGCCTCGGATCGCTTCATCTTTACGAATTACTGGTTTTAAAGGGTTAGCGAAAGCAGCATCCAACTTTCTTTTTTCTTCATTTTCTCTTTGAGCAGCATTCAAAGCCTGTGCTTTTTTACTTGCATTCTGGATAGCTTCAATAAAAATGCCTGGATTTTCATTAATTACATCAATAATAATTGATGGGTTATTTTTTAGTATTTTCCTGATGTCATCCTTCAGTTTGTTTTCTGATCCGGTAACAGGCATAGAAAATACAAGGGTACTGATTAATATTGCTACAAACTTTTTCATTCAAATTTATCCTAATAATATAATTATCTTGTTTTATTCACTATAAGATGCATTGGTCAATTCAATCACATTTAAGTTCAGAAATAGGTTGATTAATTTTAATTTAATAGATTTTAACACAGCAGGAATCAATTCACAGGCATACATGCAGGAACATTACTTTTTATAAATTGAACTAATGTATTGGAAAAAATAATATAGAGCGAAGATGAATCATCAATCAACCTTGCCAGACTGGCAACATTAATTATTTACTAATATTTTGTAATGATTTTATTTTACGAACCCAGGGTTTTTTTATACGTAAGTATTTTGGTAGTTCTGCAATTGCTTTATTAGCAGCAGCAACTGTTTTATATGTGCCATAAATTAAACCATAGCGCTCAACACCATTGCGAGCATAATGATAATAACCACCTTCTCCTCTAAAATTATTATCGCCATAAGCTTTTTTAATAGACTTTTTGTTTCGACTACTCGCAATCTGTATTGTGTATTTATTGCCTTCTTGTTTCTGCAACCATAATTCGGGATCAACATTAAAACTAAGTATTATACCCTTTGCAGGAGTAACTGCTTTTTTATTTAAGTTTAAATAGGCTTGAACAAGTCCGGAGCGAGTTGCTCCCTTTAACCATTTGTCTGCTACTTTTTTATTCTTTTGCACACCACTCCCGGATGAATAATGTGTTGCCAAATTATACTGAGCAAGAGTATTACCTGAGCGTGCAAGTTTTGACCAGATTTTTACTGCTTCAGCATTATCATCGTTCTCACTTGCAGCTATTCCATCACTTACGGTAACAGCAACACATTGTGCAGAAAACAAAATAAACATAGGAAAAGTGATATATTTAAAATAATTTTTTATGCTTGATTTCATTTTTAAAATATCCTTTTATTGACTACGTTACGCTGTTTCCATAAAACGTTTTTTTACACAACCCGATAATAATTCATAAAGTAAAATATTTGCTTGCCGTTTATGATCCTGATCAGTTTCTTTTTTTGCAGAAAAATACGGTGCAATTAAACGGGTAATATTCTGGTATGAAATAACATCAGCAACTTCTGCATCATGATAAAGTCGGATTGTCATTTCAACAGGGGGGATTTGCGGGCATTCAGTAAAAGTAAGATTAAGTAATATTAATGTTGTATATCGACTTACTTCCAGACACTGAATTTTTACAACTTTGAGACTATCACGATAAACTAAGACACCTGAAGACAATTCAATAATTTCAGGAAATATAGCTCTGAGATAACTATAATTTCTTTCAAAGAACCACATGGGTTCTTTGTTTCGAGTTTGTTCTAAAGTATGACTCAAGTCTTTTGCCTTTTTAAATATAACTAAAGTTTAATATACGTACATTTATAATATATATCGGCTTATAATTGTATATTCTTTAATTCAATTATCAGCACTCTTAAAACAACAAAGCCTGATAATATCAGGCTTTGTTAATCGAACACTTTAATAAATGTTAAAAACTGTTACTTTCTTTGTAATATTTTCTCTAACCGTGCCATATCGTTGATTACACGCCATTCACCACCACCAGACTCGACTTTTAAACGCCAGTCTTCCAGTCTGTCCATATACTCTTCATGGATTAATATTATCCGAACACAATTTAGTATATTCAATGCAACAACCGAATATCCATTTAATAATAATGGAAATCACGCTTAATAGTCTTTTCGTAACGCTTCTTTTCTCAATACGAAAATATTAAACTTAATCCTATGTCTTAATTAGTGACATGATTAACATTTTTATGACAATATACACGCTAATATTATATGAGTATAAGCATACTATTAAATTCTCTACCTTATACAACTAGACTCTAAGGCTCAATATAAAGATAAACCCAACATTACTTTCTATAAAATAATACTAAAAGAAAGAATGAATAAACAATTAACTTAAGGAATAACCGATGAGCGATTATTACATTTGGCCTGAAATGCCCTTCCTCTCAATAGCAGTACTAGTTATCTCTAGTATGATTTTCTTATTTTTGGCTCGTACACCAATGCATTTAGCGCTACAAAATCTGGACGAAGGAATTGCGGGTGGTCTGACTAAAATCTCAAACTGGATAAACTCTCTGGTCAGTAAGATGCGAGAAAAAAATAAAAAAGTTTTACTCGAATCAAGTATAGCGGATTGTGAACAGAAAATTGCCCATGAATTTAAACGTGTTGAAGTGGGTTACACCAAACACCTTGCCGATTACCCTAAGCTGCATCTTGTGCTTGATGAGAATATTGCAAACATCTCTGCTGACTTTAAAGAATGCGGACAAGCAGTTCCAAAAGCGCCTGGCTGGAGTGATACCGTCGAATCGATAACAAAAATGCAAGGTATCGCTAATGGCGACAGAGTTGTTGAAAAAATGCTTAAAGAATTACAGAAAACAGCTATTGATGGCGATAAAGCGGCTTTAGCAGAGCTGCGTAAAATATCAACAAAACGACACAAAATTTTAAGCGGATTAGCTCCAATCTGGAAAAAAATTCTGAAAGTAATGAACACGGTTGACACTAAGGTGGCTCTCGCTATAGAAACCAGTCAAAAAATACAAAAATATATGTCTGAGTACGATAGTATTCGACATGGCGGTGATGACTCTATTGATATGCTATCATCAAAATCAACCAAGCTATTCATATTTTCAACTTTAGTTATTGTTATCGCTGGTTTTGGCGCCTTCATTAACTTCAACCTTATTGCGTTGCCTATGTCAGAACTCGTACCAGCAGGTTCACGCGTTCTTGGGCTACAAGTCTCAGATGTATCAGCTTTAGTTATTGTCATGCTTGAAATAGTATTGGGTATCTTTTTAATGGAAGCCCTTGGCATCACCAATATTTTTCCTCAAATTAGTAGTATGACTCTCGGTAAACGACGTATTCTTTTATATGCTTCTATCCTTGGAATTTTCTTTCTTGCTTCTGTTGAAGCCGCACTGGCAGTACTCCGTGAACACATTGCTGAAACCAATGCAGCCACAACACAGGCATTAGCTGGCAAAAGCGTAGCAAGCACGTCCGAAGATGACTCCAATATCACCGTCATTGGTCAAGCCACCTTAGGTTTTGTCTTGCCGTGGATTTTAGCTATGGTGGCGGTGCCTTTAGAAATGCTAATTGAAAGTAGTCAACACGTACTTAACAAGCTGTTAATACTGATTATTTTATTAGTTGGCTATTTAATAGGAATACTTGGTCATTTAATTAGCACCGCAATGAAAACATTACTTCATATTTATGATGCGTACATCATTATCCCGGCTCAAATCGCAAGCCTAATTAAAAATAAAACATAACAGAGGATTATAACCGTGATATACAAACAAAAACTCTGTACCAGCTTCATCATTGCCAGTGCTCTATTGTTGTCATCATGTTCCGATAATAAACAGTATGAAACAGCAATTTGTGCACTTACTGATATTTCTGGCACCTATGCAAAAGAAAAGAAAAACATGGTGAAAATTATCAAAGCCGGCATCGTTCCAAAACTACTTCCGGGTGATCATCTTTTCTTAATCGCCATCGATAGCAACAGTTATGATGAAAAAAACTTAAAAGGCAAACTAACTCTCAACTACCGGCCTTCTCAAGCGAATAATCAAAGAATTAATTTTGCAGGTGTTCTCGATAAATTTGCAGTCAATAAAGCCAGAGCGAAATACACTGATATTAGCGGTGCCATGATGCTGTGCAGTGGTTATTTAAAAAATACGCAAGCTGGCATACAGATGATGTTTATTTTCAGTGATATGAAGGAAGAACTAAAGCCAGGGCTCAAACGCAGCTTTGATAAAGATGAATTTGAAAACATCAATGTTGTGGCTATGAATGTCATTAAGCTAAATGCAGATAAGATTAATCCGCAAATTTATCGGAAACGAATAAAAAAATGGAAAAAACGTGTTTTAAAACACAGTGCCGCCAGTTGGAATTCAGCATTGGTTCCAACCGATATCAGTGCGTATATTGATGATTTAAGGTAATATGACCATAAATTAAAAAAGCTCGTAATACTTATTGGATTACGGGCTTTTTTTGTGGTGTTGAGATCATCACCCGGCTATATGAGGAAAATTGTCAGAAATATATTTTCGCATACGTAAATGTGCCTGACTTAATAACTGACTGATACGAGACTCACTTACATCAAGAACTTCTCCTATTTCACGTAAGTTAAGTTCTTCATCGTAATATAAACTGACAATAAGTTTTTCGCGTTTCGGTAATATATTAATTGCAGCAACCAGTTGTTCACGAAACTGTTGTTTTTGCATCCCTTCGACAGGATTAAGTGGTGAGACGTTACTCGTATCCCCTATTGAATCATCTTCTACACCCAGATCAACAAAGTTAATGATTCGGCATGTATTTGTTTCTTGTATTAATTCAAAATATTCATCAAGCGTAATTCCCATTTCAGCCGCAACTGCTTTTGGCTTTGCTTCACGCCCTGTTTTTGTTTCAATCACTGAAACAACTTTCATTAAATCACGGTGTTTTTTATGAACTGATTTTGGAGCCCAATCATTACGACGTAACTCATCGAGCATGGCACCACGAATTCGAATGGTAGCGTAGGTGGTAAATGCAGCACCTTGAGATGCATCATAGTGTTGTGAGGCATCCAATAAGCCAATCATTCCAACCTGAATTAAATCATCCACGACAACACTTGCCGGCAATCTTGCCGCTAAGTGGTAAGCAATTCGATTGACCAGTCCTGAATGTTCTTCAATTAGATCATCTGCCATAGCTGGCTCGGCTATTGGGTACATAATTCGCCTTTCCTACCTTTCATTATGAGCTTTTTTAGCTCAAATCCCGATAAAGATATCCTTATTAAACGTTTAGAGATTTCCTTCATCTCACATTAAATAATGCACATTCCATGCCTATTTCTAAAAATTCAATAAACTGTAAAGTTTAAGTATAGGATAGGCAGGGGAGGTTTTATTCACTTCGTTTTAACAATTCTTTTGCAATTTGTTCTAATGGATATTGATCTTTAGCGGCTCCCATTTTGAATGCTTCACCGGGCATACCCCATACAACGGAACTTTTCTCATCCTGAACGAGAGTTTTAGCACCACTTTCAAGCATTTCTTTCAATCCAGCCGCTCCATCCGCCCCCATACCGGTAAGAAGTACCCCCACAGCATTGGCACCAACATTATGAGCTACCGAGCGAAACATTACGTCCACACTGGGTTTATGGCGGTTTACCAGTGGTCCGTCATTTAAACAACAAATATAACGAGCCCCACTCCGATCAACAATTAAATGACGATTTCCCGGCGCAATATAGACATGCCCTGGTAATATTTGCTGTCCATCAACGGCCTCATAGACCGTCATTGCAGAGCACTTGTTCATACGTTCTGCAAAAGGTTTACTAAATGCTTCAGGAATATGCTGGCTAATGACAATACCAGGACTATCAGCAGGCATACGCATTAAGACTTCTTTGATTGCTTCAGTTCCTCCTGTCGAGGCACCTAAAGCAATAATTTTTTCTGTCGTTTTTAACTTCGAAGGGCCTTTGCGTTTTTGCAGAACAGCATCTGCCGAAAGCTTGGGTTCAACACTTAATTTATGGCGGTCAGAAATAGCCGAAACTCTTGCACCCGCTGCATTTTTAACCTTTTCACAAATTTCATCTGAGTATTCTTTTAATCCAACAGAAACATCAATTTTTGGTTTTGATACAAAATCAACTGCCCCCAGTTCAAGCGCTTCAAAAGTGACATCAGCACCTTTTTCAGTCAGTGATGAGATCATAACGACAGGCATCGGACGCAGGCGCATTAAATTAGTTAAAAATGTTATGCCATCCATTTTTGGCATTTCAACATCAAGTGTTAAAACGTCTGGATTGAGTTTTTTTATTTTCTCACGTGCATCAAAAGGATCCTGTGCGGTGCCAATAACATTAATTTCAGGATCAGAATTAAATATTTCCGTTAGTAACTGACGTACTAAGGCAGAATCATCAATAATCAAAACTTTAATCATACAATATCTTTTAATCCTAATTAAAAAAGTTCAATTTCACCAGAAGACGATTTTTTCTCAATCGCTTTACTATAATTATTTTCACGTTCAATAACGGTATTGTTATGTACTGAACGCAATTTTTTCACTCTAACTTTTCCGGATGCTGGAAAAAATAATACCTTACGAGGAAATACATCTCCTAAATCCTGAGCCGTTAATTTCAAGGATTCATCTTTAATATACTGCAGAACAAAATCAATATTCTTTTTTCCTATATCCAAAGTCGACATATTCTTCAACACCCGACCGCCACCAAACACCTTTATTTCAAGGTTTTCACGACGCCCACCATTTTTTAAAATATCATTTATCATTTGTTCCATGGCGAAATTGCCATAGCGAGCGGACTCACCTGTTGCATTAAAAGAACTAATCTCTTCGCCCTTATTAACAGGCAACATAAAATGGTTCATTCCACCAATACCAAAAACTTTATCTCGAATACAAGCAGAAACACATGAACCCAACACAGTAACAATAAGCTCGTCATGAATTGTTACATAATATTCACCCGGTAATATTTTTGCCGCATAGCTATCATGCGTTTTATCCCAGTATCTATTGATGTGCTTAAACCCAGAAAGTTCCGGACGCATCGGAGGCTGTGCTAATGATTGTTCTACCATTTGATTTTCTAAGATAGCCTCTTATAGATCGTTTGACCTAAAAGTTTAAAGCGATCACAAATTTTGTACATCGACTCTGAATGCCCAATAAACAAATGTCCATCATTAACCAACATATCAGCATATCGATCAAACAAAATACCCTGTGTTTCTTTGTTAAAATAAATCACTACATTACGACAAAAAATCAGATCAAAAGGACCTTTCATAGGCCATTCATGCATTAAGTTCAACTGTTTAAAGGTAATCATCTCACGAAGACGATCATCCATTTTAACCATACTTGCAGTATCGCCTTTACCTTTCTTCACCCATTTTTTCATGTTCTGTGAAGATAATCCGGTCACTCGTTCTTCTGTATATATACCCTTTGAACCTTTCTCAACCATATTTGTATCAAGATCAGTCGCAAGAATTTTTACATCCCAGCCACTATTTTCAGGGATAATTGAACGCACTGTCATCGCAATCGTATAAGGTTCTTCTCCCGAAGAACAACCCGCTGACCAGATACGTAAACGTTTACTTGCTTTATTCTTCAGAATTTTTGGTAGTAATTTTGATGCAAGAAATTCAAAATGATGAGGTTCACGGAAAAAAGCAGTGAGATTTGTTGTTAATGCATTCACGAAATGAACAAGTTCCTGCTCATCATTATCAAGGGTTGATAAATAACTATCAAACGACTCTAAGTTAAGTTCTCGTAAACGTCGCGTCAAACGACCATAGACCATATCAACCTTGTGTTCTGCTAAAACGATACCAGTGTGATCCATAATTAAATCACGTATATATTTAAAATCCTTTTCACTGAAGTTAAAATCTCGCTCATAAACAGATGTTGTGGCCATGCTCTCAATCCCTAAACTTTATTAATATATACATTGCTCCATTTAGCATGATCACATTTAGCATTACTATAGGCAACAAAATATTTGTTAAGTAATGTTACTAATTAAGCAGCATTACTTAGCTGTAAAGCGTCTTCCATACCTAATAATTTGGCATTATTACGTAACACATCAGAAGGAGAACGCCAGGATACTTTAATTCCTTTTATTCTTGCTTCCTCAATAAATGAATAAATTAATTGTAAAGAAGCTCCATCAATACGTTCAACCTGTTCACCATCCAGAATAATATTTTCATTTGAGAGTAATTCTTTCAATTCTGAATGAATAGCTGAAACACTCGAAATATCCTGCACTGCTTGAATTTTAAATACGACATCTTCATCTGTTTTTTTTGATTTAGATGTTTTTTCCTTAACTAATTTTTTCGATGTTGTTTTTTTAGCTGCTGTTTTCTTTTTTGGTTTGGCTTTACTTGCTGCTATATCCGCTTCAATAATTTCAGCATCTTCCGCTTCATCTTTAAGCCAGGCTAAGGGATCCAGTCCAATCATCGATTTTTTTTGTTTGGCCATTACAATGTCCTTCCTTTTAATAAATCTGTAGCAAGCGAAAAATAATCCTCTGCACCATTACTGCCACCACGATATTCAAAAACTGTTTTTCCAAAACTTGGGCTTTCAGCCAATGCAGAGGTCTCTCGAATTGGCGTCGACAATACCTGCTTTGGGAAATGTTCAACTAATGATTGATACACATCCTGAGCTAATTTACGTCTTGGATGAAAACGTGTAATAACCACCCACTGTTTAAACGTTTTTCCCAGAGATTGTTCAAACATATTAAGCGTACCCATTAAATGAGATAAGCCGTGTAATGATAAATATTCACTGGCAACAGGTATTAGAATTTCTTCAACAGCAAATAATGCACTAATAACAAGAAAGCCTGATGCCGGTGGACAATCAATAAAAATAAAATCCTGATCATCCAAACTTTTAAGTGCAGCTTTTAAATTTTTTGCTTGTGCTGCTGAGCCAGCACTATGTTGTTCCAACTGTCTTAAATTTTTACCCGCAGGAACCAGGTAAAGATTTTCACGCGCCATGACTAACACATCAGAAATTTCAGATTCATTAATTAACACATCATCAATACCTGCAACATTACGCGCATCAATTCCTAAACTAGCAGACAATGATCCTTGCGGATCAAGATCAATCACCGTAACTTGTTTACCTCGCTCTGCTAATGCATAAGCAAGATTGGCAACAGTTGTTGTTTTCCCCACTCCGCCTTTCTGATTAATTACTGCAAAAAGACGCATTGCCTTTTATCTCCATAATTTAATGACTATAAAATAGTCTAATTATCTTCTAACTTGAATTGCATTGCTAAACCAGACAGTAACTTAACCTTACTGCTCATTTCCGAGCTTGCAGCAGTAGCTTCTTCAACTAATGCTGCATTCTGCTGAGTCATTTCATCCATTTGCATTACTGCACTGTTCACTTGTTCAATACCATTTGCTTGCTCCTGACTGGAAGCAGCAATTTCAGCAATAATATCGGTAACTTTTTTAACACCGGTAACTATTTCTTCCAACGTTTTACCTGACTCATTAACTAATTCACTTCCCTGTTCAACTTTATCAACACTATCAGAAATCAAGCTTTTAATTTCTTTAGCAGCATCGGCACTTCGTCCAGCTAAAGTACGTACTTCACTAGCAACAACCGCAAAGCCTCGACCTTGTTCTCCGGCACGTGCTGCTTCCACCGCCGCATTTAATGCCAATAAATTTGTTTGAAATGCAATCTCATCAATAACGCCGATGATGTCAGCAATTTCTTTACTACTTGCTGTAATTGCCCCCATCGCATCAACCGCTTTAACCAGTACTTCACCACCTTTTTCTGCTTGCTCTCGTGTATTTATCGCAAGTTGATTTGCCTGACGCGTGTTATCTGCATTTTGTTTTACGGTTGAGGTCATTTCTTCCATACTGGATGCTGTCTCTTCCAGAGAAGACGCGGCTTCTTCTGTACGTTGCGATAATTGTATATTACCACTCTCAATTTCAGATGAAGTACGTTCAAGGACTTCCGATGATTGCTTAACCTGGCCGATAGCAGTGCGTAATTTTGCCTGAGCAAACTGACAAGCATAAGCAAGCTGACCAACTTCATCATTAGTGCCTGTGTATAGATACTGTGCTAACGCATTATTTGCAATGGATTTCGTAGCCTCACTCAATCTAATTAAATGGCGCAGGATATAAGCAATAGCAATATTTGCGGCAACCAGTGCCACAACACCACTACCCGTTAACAATATCAAATCAATATTACTAAATATTCCAATAACAGCGAGTAATGGAAACAGAACAGAAACAAAAGCGATATTCAATTTAGTTTTCATACCAAATTGAAAACGACCTAAATTAACTTCATCTAATTTTGAACGACGCTTGTCATCCTCTGACTTACCCGACATAATTTTCGTGTAAAGTTTTGCAGCACGATCCACCCACTCTTGTTTTGGTTTGGCGCGAACCGATTGGTAACCTGTAACCTGACCATCAATATATTGAGGACTTACATAAGCATCAACCCAATAGAAGTCACCATTTTGACAACGGTTTTTAACTAAACCCATCCAGGGTTTATTCACCTTATTATGATTCCATAAATCGGCAAATGCTTCAGGAGGCATATCAGGATGTCTTACCAGGTTATGACTTTTACCTTCTATTTCTTCCCACTCAAAACCACTGATATTAATAAAATCTTCATTAGCCGTGTCGATAATACCTTTGAGATCAGTGGTTGATGTTATTTCAGTCTCTACTCCAAAATGAACTTCATTTGGAGTGATCGGTTTATTAATTCTCATATAAGCATACCTCTTAATCTTTTATAACAGTAATTGTCTTTTAACAGTTTGTTATTAACACGAAATCACAGTGTCATTCCTAAAACTCATCCCACTCTGAATCATCTGTCCCCGCACTCACTGAACTCGAAGGTTGCATCTGTTTTTTCAGGGTTGCTGATTTACGAGATTCTCTCTCCGGATTAATATCAACAGGTTCCTCTTTAGTAACAGATTTTTTCTTTGTAACAGGTTTTGAAGCATGGCTACGATGCCCTGAACCTTCAACGGTAAAGAATTCCATTCGTTTATTTAACACTTGTGATTGCTCTTCCATAGAACGACTCGCTGCTGTTGCTTGTTCAACCAACGCGGCATTTTGTTGTGTCATTTCATCCATTTGCATCACGGCACTATTTACTTGTTCAATACCGTTTGCTTGCTCCTGACTGGAAGCAGCAATTTCAGCAATAATATCAGTGACTTTTTTAACACCGGTAACAATTTCTTCGAGTGTTTTACCTGAGGCATCAACCAGTTCACTACCCTGCTCAACTTTTTCAACACTATCAGTAATTAAACCTTTAATTTCTTTAGCTGCATCGGCGCTTCGACCTGCAAGTGTACGTACCTCACTCGCCACTACAGCAAAACCTCGACCTTGTTCACCTGCACGAGCTGCTTCCACCGCAGCATTTAATGCAAGTAAATTCGTTTGGAAAGCAATCTCATCAATAACACCAATGATGTCAGAAATTTTCTTACTACTTTCAGTAATGGCACTCATGGCATCAACAGCGTTAGATAGTACTTCACCGCCTTTTTCAGCTTGCTCACGCGTACTCATAGCTAATTGGTTTGCCTGACGCGTATTATCCGCATTTTGTTTTACGGTAGAGGTCATTTCTTCCATGCTGGAAGCAGTTTCTTCTAAAGAAGAAGCCGCTTCTTCTGTGCGTTGGCTAAGATCTAAATTACCTTTTGCAATTTCGTTGGCAGACAAACCAATACTATTTGAACCTTCACGTACATCTGTTACCACATCGGTCAAAGCATCTGCCATAGTATTCATATCACTTAGCATATTACCCAACTCATCTTTTGAGTTAACTTCCCAACGTTGAGTCAAATCACCTGAAGCAATTATTCTAATTCCATCAACTGCTATATTGATTGGTTTAGTGATCATGTTGACGATGAAGTAAGCCACCACAATCGCGATAAGTACTGAAATGATACTAAGAACAATCATAAATACTGCTAAATCATGTCCAGATGTTTCTGCCAAAGCAATATCGCCATCTGATAATTTTTGTTGATTTTCAATCATCGCAGTTAAGCTTTTAATAAGTTTACCGGCACGTGGTGCCGCTTTAGTGCCTAACCAAAGATTAGCTAGATTCCAGCCTTTGCTACCACGAATTTCAAACATTTTCGGAGGTGAACTTTTAAACTCAACGCGTGCTGCAGAGAATTTCTTAAACGACTTTTTTTGTGCTGTAGAAAGAAGGTGAGCACTTCTTGATAAATCTGCAAAACGTCTAACGTTTATAGCCCAAAACTTATCAAAAGTTTTACTGAATTTCTGATCACCCGTTAAAAGGAAGGCACGGATATTAGCCAAAGCCAATCCAGTTGAACCACGAACATCAGCCATCATTCCTAATAATGCTTTACGTTCTGCTGAGGCAGGTAATTTGGCTTCCATATTAATAATATTGGTAATCTCTGCCACCATGATAACTGCGCTGGGTGCTGCTTTTGTTACCAGAATTTTAGTTGCTGGCGTGTTATCAAGAGTGCCACTGATATCTTCAATTTCCTGTTGTGCAATTTTAAATTCTTTTAACACGTCACCCATGGCTTTTAACTTTTTGACATTCACCGGGTTAGTCCAGTTTGCAGAATATTTTGTCATCCGAGCGTAGGCATCATCAATATTTTCCCAGGATTTTATTCGCTCTGTTTTGAATTTGTTCGCGCCGAGAATCATATAACCACGTAATGCAGCCAGTGAATGATTAATGCCGTTCAACATGTGATTGGATGCCAGTACCGTTGGGGTACGCAATTTAAACACTCGTGTGTTGATATCCTGATTTGAGTTAATACGGCCTAAAGCAATCACAACAGTAATAACCATGAGTAAGGCCATAAAACCAAAGCCCCCTGCTATTTTTTTACCTATACCTAAATCAGCTAACCATTTCATTTTAAATCTCCTTTACCTTACTCTGTACCTTAAATAAGGTCAGGTTTTAATCTTTTAATTAATATATTGTTAAAAACACACTCTATTCTTGTTCAACGTTTACATTTGAATTTGTATCGCTTATCTGTGCCAACGCAGTCATTTCATCGACGGATAACAATTTATCCACATCCAGTAACATCACCATATTTTCATTACTTGTTGCCAGGCCATCTATGAATTCTGTATTAAGTGTTGTACCAAAGTTTGGTGTTGCTTTGATATCTGTCGCATTAACATCAATAACATCAGATACACTATCTACAACCAGACCTATAACACGTTCACCATTTTCACTTTTTACAGATAACACAATGATGACAGTAATTGGGGTGTACTCGATTTGCTCCAGGTTAAAACGCATACGCATATCTACAATCGGTACAATCGTGCCTCGTAAGTTCAAAACGCCTTGCATATATTCTGGCGTATTTGGAATACGTGTTACCGGTGTCCAACCTTTAATTTCCTGAACGCGTAAAATTTCAACACCATATGCTTCATTAGCTAATATAAAGGTTAGAAATTGCGTACCATCACCTTCCATTTTTATTTCATCTGTCACGTCACTCATATTGTTTGTACTCTGTGCTGTTGCAATGTTTGTTGTCATAAGTTTTCTCCTTATGCACTTTTCTTAAGTTGACTGGTTACGGGTTCCCGGTTGGATAAACTAATTAATCCAGGAATATCAACAATAAGCGCGACGGAGCCATCACCAAGGATAGTGGCTCCAGAGATTCCTTCAATTCGTTTGTAATTAACTTCTAGTGACTTAATCACAACTTGTTGCTGGCCTTTCAATTCATCAACAAACAAACCAATTTTTCGTCCATCCGACTCAACCACAACAAGTAACCCTTCCGTCAGATCAGTTGTCATGGGATTACCGCCCAATATATTATGTAAGCGAATAATAGGAAGATGTTCATTACGTAACCTGAATGTTTCTCCCTTACCGAATACAATATTCAACATATCGGAAGTGAGCTGTATTGATTCAATAATAGAAGTAAGTGGAATAATGTAATCTTCGTCTCCCACTGACACTGTTTGACCATCTAGAATAGCTAACGTTAATGGCAAGCGAATAGTGAACTTGCTTCCCTGACCCGGTTTAGACCAAACTTCTAACGAGCCGCCCAAACCTCTTATATTACGAACCACTACATCCATACCTACCCCGCGACCCGACACATCGGTCACCTCATCGGCAGTCGAAAAACCCGGTAGTAAAATCAGTTCATGAATTCTGGCAGGTTCAAGATCAGCATCAGCTGTAATTAACCCTTGCTCAATGGCTTTAACAAGTATTTTCTCTTCATTCAAACCTGCACCGTCATCAATGACTTCAATAACAATGTTGCCACCCTGATGGTAAGCGTTGAGACCTAATGTTGCAGTTTCTGGTTTACCTGCTTTTTTGCGTTGTTCGGGCATTTCAATTCCATGATCAAGGCTGTTGCGAACTAAATGCACTAATGGATCACCAATTTTTTCCATTACCGTTTTATCTAGTTCTGTTTGTTCACCCGTCATTTTTAATTCAATGTTCTTGCCCATTTTCTGACTCATGTCATGCACAAGACGAGGGAAACGTTGGAAGGCAAAATTAATTGGCATCATGCGCATACGCATAACCTGCTCTTGCAATTGCCGGGTATTTAATTCAAGTTGTTCCATGCCCTGAATAAGGCTATTAACTTTGCTCATGTCAAAGTTTTCACCCAAAGTACTTAACATGGACTGTGTTATAACGAGTTCGCCAACCAAATTAATTACCGAATCAACCTTGTCGATACCTACTCGAATTGAGGTACTTTCAGCTGCTGCTTTTGGTTTACGAGATTGAGTACTTGCTGTGGTGCGACCTTCAGTTTGACGTTTTTCTTCTGGTTCAGCCTCTGCATGTATAACTTTCGCTTCTTCTTCTGCTTCCGCAGCCGTAATAGTTAAATCACATTCATCTTCGACCCAGGCAAATACTTCATCAATAGCCTCACGTGTTGCCTCACCTTTTAATTCCAACTCCCATCCTAGGAAGCTTTCTTCTGGATCAAGACCGTTAAATTCTGGCAGTGCTGATGGATCCATTTTAACTTCAAGTTCACCCAGAGTTTCAAGTTCCCGAAGAATCCGCACTGGATCATTACCTGTCTTGAATAGATTTACATGAGGATAAAAACTAATATGCCAGGCGTGAGATCCTGCAGGAACATCTTTTGATGAGTTATCTGTTTGTTGAGTAGTTGAAGAAGATGAAGATGAACCAAGTAATTCTTCTAATTGATCGTGAGTAACTTTAATGCGTTCACTATCTAACTCAGTATTTTCACGTAACGCTGTTAACATTTCACGCAAAACATCAACCGTTGTTAGTAATAAATTAACGGCTCCTTCTGTTACCTGACGTTTTCCATCACGCATTTCATCTAACAAGGTTTCCATAACATGAGTAAAATCTGCAACCGCATTCAGACCAAAGGTACCACTTCCCCCTTTTATAGAATGCGCGGCACGGAAAATGGTGTTAATAGTTTCGCTATCCGCTTCACCAACATCCAGAGCAAGCAATTCAGTTTCCATTATCTCCAGACCTTCAAAACTTTCTTCGTAGAAGGTTTCGAGAAATTGACTCATATCAATCGACATTTTTTTATCCTGTTTTTAACCGAGCACTTTATTAACAGTTGCTAACAATTGATCTGGATTAAACGGTTTAACTATCCATCCTGTTGCACCCGCCGCCTTGCCTTCCGCTTTTTTCTCACCAGTACTTTCTGTTGTTAACATCAACATGGGAATAAACTTAAAACTAGCTATTGCTCTTAATTCTTTTATTAGGGTTATGCCATCCATATTCGGCATATTTACATCAGAAATGACTAAATCCAATTTAGCCCCTTTTGCCTTTGCTAATGCATCAACACCATCTACAGCTTCAATGACATCGTGTCCTGCACCTTTTAATGTAAAAGACACCATTTGTCTCATTGATGCAGAGTCGTCTACTGCTAATATCTTCGCCATTTAAATATTCTCCAAATGCATTTTTATTTTCAAATTTAAAGTTAATCTTTTAGTAAAGCGTGTAAATTGATTTAAAGCTTCACCACAACCCTGCTTTTTAAAGTATATTAACGAACTTTAATTTCGTATAGTCCATACATCGTCCAAACGTTTAAAAGCTTTAATTATTTAGTTTTTTTAACAAAACAATTCTCAGTATTTACCCTTAATTCTCTATACATACATATCAAGCAAATTATCGCTTACTATTTTTTGGGTTACCGTAACAGGTTCATCCCCAAAGTCTGACTTTACAGTTTGCCCTATGGATGTAACTTCTTCTTCAGAAGAATTTTGTTGTTGAGAAAAGGATTCCTGTCCTACATTCACATCACCTAACGACACTCCGCTCTCTGCAAACATTTCTCTTAATCTTGGTACTGCCGCTTCCAATGCTTCACGAACTTGCGAATGCGGGCTGGTTATAATTACGGAGGCAACATCATTAGTGATTTTAATTTTGATATCCAATGCGCCTAACTCAGGTGGATCCAATCTAATCTCTGCCGTTTGCACATTTTGTCCTACCATCATCTGCAAGCGTGAACCTAAATTTGTTTCCCAGGCATTTTGTCCCAAATTAAGCGGTGCCATTTGAGTTTGTGTGGCGGCCGCTTGTGTTGCTGACCCTAAACCAACGGCCGCTAATGCCGGTGCTAATGTTGAGTTTGTTGCCTGTGCAGGCATTAACTGTTCATTCATGTTTAATAAAATAGATTCATTTTTTTCAGGCATAAAATGCGCGGCTGCAAGTTGTGCACTTATGTTATTTGTTGCCAGACCTGGAGGAAGAGTATTAGCAAATTCTTTATTTTGCAGGCCAGCATTCTGGAAATAATTCTGATTCATCAACTGTGAATTAAGCATCGGTTTACGCGGGTTATCTAACAAATTCATACTTTGCATTGAATTCGCGGCTGAGTTTGAAATGGCATTTTCTGCAGGTTGAAGCAGCATTAACGCTTGCCACATGGCAACCTGATCTTGCTCCGGCAAAGTGTTGCCATCGACAAGTGCTTCTTGCGGCAGTAATTCGTTTAACAGTTCAGCAAGATTTTGCTCCACTTGTTGTTCTGAAGCATCTGTCTCAGACTCAATATAACTGGAAAATACAGCGGTAAAACCGGCTGAATCGTCCGTAGATTCAGGGTTATTCGCCGAATCCAGAGGTGAACGTTTTGATTGCTGCACACCAGCACTGGCCGATGGTGTTATTTGTATTGACTCATTCATAACGTCCTCACATTTTAAATCTATCCTAAGGAGGAAATTGCAAGGGTTGTGCCAAAAAAGAATTAAATCAAAAGAACCAACGCAAAGGCGCAAAGAACGCTAAGTACGCAAAGAAAATAATTTTTGTAGGTTGGCCTTCAGGCCAACGCGGTGTTTGGTTATAAAAATATATTTTGTTTTGTGTCGGCCTAAAGCTTCCGCTCCTGCTAACGCCCCTTACCTGCGTCCATGCAGGTAAAGAGCCGACCTACGGCAGTGCTAAGTTTTCGTGGGTAGCCAACTTTCTTGTCAGACTGAAGTCTGACCTACAATAAGTAAAAACTCTGCGATCCTTTGCATCTTTGCGCCTTTGCGTTGGATCTTTTGAATTTTACTTTATTTTAATTAGCTCTGTTTGTTTTTATGCCAGAATTGATTAGCAACGTGTTCGTCTGAAAGACGTTGTTCTTGTCGATTAAGAATTTGTTGTTCCTGCTTTTGGTATCGTGTCATTACTTTTTCCAGCACTTGTGTTTTTTGTCGTTCAACAGTCCAGTCTGCACGACTTGAATCACATGCTTCAGTAATAAGGCCAATATGTTTTTTTTGTTCTGTTATCGCAATTTCTAATTGTGAAATAAATCTTTGATAGCTTTGAACCTGAATAATACTCATGCCATTTACGGCTTGCGCATTAAACCGTTGTTTATAGTCTTCATGATATTTCATTAACTCTGAAAGTTTTAAATGATGGTTTGATAACTCTCGTTGAATTTTCCCCAGTGTTTGCGCTGCAATATCTTCACTTTGTTGCGCAAGATTATGAAGTGGTTTAAATCGCTCTGAACGTTTTAATGTCATAATATTTTATCTTTATTAAATACTCGTTAATGTTAGTACACATATCAGAAAGTAGGAACTAACGGTGTTTCAGCATTTGCAGTCATATCGTTGCCACTTTCATTACTATTATAATGTTGCAATAAGTCTGCCAGTTGCTCCATACTACCCTTCCAACTAACCGCTTCTTGTCGATCTTGTCGTAAAAATTCTTGTTGACTACTGTGTAATCGAATCGACTCATCCACTTCCGGGTTTGAACCTTCTGCATAAGCACCAACACTAATTAAATCCTTATTTTGCTGATAAACAGAATATGTCTGTCGAAATTTTTGTGCTGCAGCCATGTGTTCATCTGAAACAACCGCATTCATTGCTCGGCTAATGGATGCTTCAACATCGATAGCAGGATAATGCCCACTCTCTGCCAGCTCACGAGATAAAACAATGTGACCATCAAGTATTGCCCGTGCACTATCTGCAATAGGATCTTGTTGATCATCGCCTTCTGTTAATACAGTATAAAATGCAGTTATTGATCCTCCTCCTTCCTCACCATTACCAGCACGTTCTACTAATTGAGGAAGCTGTGCAAAAACAGAAGGTGGATAACCTTTTGTTGCGGGAGGTTCACCAATGGCTAAAGCAATTTCACGTTGCGCCTGGGCAAACCGTGTTAATGAATCCATTAACAACAAAACATCTTTACCTTCATCGCGAAAATGTTCGGCAATACTGGTAGCCTGATAAGCCCCATGCATACGCATAACGGGCGGTTGATCTGCTGGCACGGCAACAACAACCGCACGCTGCATACCTTCTTCACCTAGTATGTCTTCGATAAATTCTTTTACTTCACGTCCACGTTCACCAATTAACCCCACAACAATGACATCGGCCGAGGTGAATTTTGTCATCATACCAAGCAACATACTTTTACCAACACCACTACCGGCAAATAGTCCCATACGCTGTCCGCGACCAACGGTAAATAAACTATTAATGGCTTGAACACCAACATCAAGCGGAGTATTAATCGGTTGTCGTTTCAACGGGTTAATCGGTTCACCTGTTAATGCACGTGTTTCATTGGTAATTAATGGGCCTTTGTCATCAATAGGAATACCTCGACCATCAAGCACACGACCTAATAAAGCATCACCAACATGAGCTTCATAAATTTGATGCGTTGGAATAACGGTTGCGTCCGGATGAATACCACGAATATTACCCGTTGGCATTAGAAAGAGTTTTTCACCTGAGAAACCTACAACTTCAGCGTCTACCGGCTTACTATTTTGACTTTTAACAAGACATCTTGAACCAATAACTGCCTGACAGCCAACAGCTTCAAGTGTTAGCCCAACCATTCGGTTTAAACGACCTTCTACAACGACGGGCTCAACTTGATCAATGCGTGAATGAATTCGTGATAATTGTTCCTGCCAATTTTTTTGATGTACTGAATGAAGATTTGAATATGAATTATTCATCATACTCAGGCTCGCCGCCTAACAGAGTATTAATAATACGATTTAAACGGCCTTCAACCGTTGCATCAATACTTGAGTTTTCACTTGAAATTTTACAGCCACCGCGTGAAATCATTGGGTCTTCAATCACTTTCCAGCGTAACTCATCAGACTCAACTTTATCACTTAATGAAAAAGCATTGCGAACCAACTCACTATCATCAGGATGAATATTTAATGTAATATTACGTGTACTAGCAGGTAAAGCGTTCATCGCTTCACGCACAATACCAACTATTTCACCTTCATCAGTATGTAATTCACGACGAATGACCTGTTTAGCAACCGTCATCGACAACTGGACAAGTTGAGTAACAACATCATCATCAATATCTTTTAAAGGTTCGGTTAACAACTCCATTATAGAATGAAGTGATGCTGCACTTTCTTCCAACTCCTGTTTTTTGTGGTGCAGGCCTTCTTTTTGACCAAAAGCAAAGCCTTCGTTATAAGCTTGTTTTTGAATAGATTCTAACTCTTCTGCTGTTACCTTTGAAGAAACGACCGGACCACTTACACGCGGTAGTTCCCAACGTTCAAAACCAGCAGAATTATTTGAACTAATAATTTTAGATGTAGTCATCGCCACCACTACCACCTAAGTTAATTTCGCCCGTTTCTGCCATACGACGAACAATAGTTAAAATTTCTTTTTGTGCTGCTTCTACTTCACTAACACGTACCGGCCCTTTGGCTTCAAGATCATCGCGTAACATTTCCGCTGCACGTTTAGACATGTTTTTAAGGATTTTCTCCTTAATAGATTCATCTGCACCTTTTAATGCAAGAATCAAATTCTCAGATGAAACTTCTCTTAAGAGTGACTGGATACCTCGATCATCAACATCTATTAGATTATCAAAGACAAACATCAAATCCTGAATTTGTTCACCAATTTCTTCATCTTGTTGCTTAAGACTTTCCATTAAAGCAGCTTCATAAGAAGAGTCCATAAAGTTAAGTAAATTTGCGGCTGTTTTTAAGCCGCCAACACCAGATGATTTAATTGAATCCGTATTACCTGCAAATTGTTGTTCCAACATTTCATCTAGTTCATACAATGCACTGGGTTGAATACCATCTAATGTTGCAATACGAAGTAACACATCGGTACGCATATTTTCAGGTAATGACTGCAGCACCGAGGCTGCCTGGTCACTTTCCAGGTATGAAAGAATAATAGAAATAATTTGGGGATGTTCAAGACGAATGATTTCAGCGATTGCTCTGGGCTCCATCCATTTTAACGTTTCCAGTCCTTTGGCATTATGCCCCATTAAGATACGATCAATAATGTTACCGGCTTTATCTTCACCTAATGCTCCAACCAAAACACTGCGTAGATAATCTTCGTTACCTATTCCGAGTTCTGTTTGTTCACCTACTTCATCATGAAAATCTGACAAGACATCATCAAGAGCTTCTCTGTTAATATTAGACATTGCAGCCATAGCTTCGCCAATTTTCTGAACCTCTTTAGGCCCCATTAACTTTAAAACTTCTGCCGCTTCTTTATCCCCTAAGCTACGTAATAAAATCGCCGCTTTTTCCAGACCGCTGTATGATGTTGGTGTTTTTTCTTCTGCCATATCTATGCTACTTTATTATTCATTCATCCAGTTTTTAACAACCTGGACAACTCGTTTGGGTTCTTGTGCAGCCAGTGATTGAGCGAGCTGTAAGTTTTCTTCATAACTTGCAATTCTTTCTAAGTTCTTTTTATCTTCGCCACCACTTAAGCTTAGCTGATCTTCATCCAGTTCTTCACCATCTTCAGAAATAATTTCTGTGATAGGTGGTGCAATTGCAAGATTTTTCATTACTGGTTTTAACACACCAAAAATGACAAATAATACCGCCAGGCCACCAAGTACCTGTTTTGCTATATCCCACACCCATACTTCTTCATAAATAGGCGTTTCAGGCAAGGGCTCAAATTCTACTTTTGTGAACGGCACATTGATGACATTAACAGAATCACCTCGTAATACGCTAAAGCCCACAGTTTCTCTAACTAATGTTGTTAATCGAGCTAACTCTTGTTGAGTATAAGGAACACGTTTTACAACACCTCCTTCTTCTTTTTCTCCTTCTTTTACAGCTAGTATTGCCGCCACTTTATTATCTAATACGACGGCAACCGATAAACGTTGAATTGATCCTGCACGGTTACGTATATGACTAATAGTTTTATCTAATTCATAATTTTTAGTGCTACGACGACTGGTTCTGTTTGAACCTTGTTTTGTTGTTACGCCAACTTGATTCGTTGCTTGCTGTGGTGCCGTTGCAGCTGCTGGTGGTTGATTACTAAGAGCACCAGGAATACCTCCAAGACTTGAACCTTGTGATTGTTCTTCACTGCTTTGCTCACTTCTAACAGCAGACAAGTCTGGATTAAATATTTCCTGGGTTGATTCTGTTTGCGTGAAATCAATTTCTGCGGTTACCTGTGCACGTATATTTCCTATTCCTACAATTGGATTTAACATACGTTCTATACGAGTAACAAATGTTTTTTCAATATTACGTGTGTAATCAAGCTGGGACGTTGTTAATCCCATCATGTCTTCTGATTCAGCATTGGATAATAATTTACCTTTATCATCTACTATGGTGACCTGACTAGTTTTAAGACTGGAAATACTCGAGGCAACAAGATTTGTAATTGCTGCGATTTGATTTTTTTCTATTGTATGACCCGGTACCATACTAATAAAAACAGAAGCGGATGCATCCTGTTTATTACGAATAAAAGCAGACTCTTTAGGTAACGCTAAATGCACACGTGCAGATTGAATTGAACGCATGGAGGTTATGGTACGTGCTAACTCACCTTCTAATGCGCGTTTATAACGTGCTTTTTGTAAAAATGAACTTGTACCAAAGCCCTGATCTTTTTCAATCATTTCAAAACCATGACCAGAGGTAAGACTAAGATTTTCAGATGCTAACTTTAATTTTGCTTCATTAACTTTAGCTGAATCTACCAGTATAGAACCTGATGCAGTATCAACGGTATAACGAATATTACTTCTTTCTAAGACAGTAATGACATCATTTAATGTTTGGCCAGATAACTGTCCAGGTAGTCGCGTATAATTCGGTGTTTGCATCCACGTTACAATCGCGATAGCTAAAGCAATACTTGCCGCTAAACCAATCAGCAATCCTACCTGGCGTATAATGGGTAATGCCGACATCCCCTGGAAAGGAACGCTGACATTATCGGCTTTTACTAAATCCATATTATTCTCGCGATATTTTTTATTAAGCTAACAGTTCTTACTTATTCGATTTACAGAATTAAACCTGCATGTTCATTATTTCCTGGTACGCACTGACCAGCTTATTTCTCACTTGTAACATTGCCTGAAAGGAAACATTTGATTTTTGCATTGCAACCATCACTTCTGACACATTCACATTAGGATCACCGGCTTGAAATGCATCCTGTAACTTTTTAGAATCCATTTGTGTTTGATTTACTTTATCAACTGATTGCTTCAACAATTCAGAAAAATCAGATTGTCCCGCGGCACTACTTGATTCTGCGGTCTTACCTTGCGCCTGTGTAGCCATGGCGCGCATTTGCATCAATAAAGTATCTGGATTGATTGTATTGCTCATTTTCTTTTCCTTCTCTTCCAGAATGATGGTGTCATTCTTTTGTCAGACATTCTCATTTTCGGGCTCTGTTTATACTGACTGCAAGTTCCAGGCCAGCAATTAATTCAATATTTAATTTATTACCCACCCTAACCCTCGACAATTGCTCCTGCTTTGTTCTCGATTGTTGCTCCCGGCACAATTCTAGCTCCTCCATCCTTGGAGTCGTACCTTCGCCCGTCCATGGGCTCATCCCCTTAAAAGGGAGGAAAAAAATAAAAACTAGCCTACACTTTGACTTTGACTGAATGAGTCTGGCACCGTGATACCCGCATCTCGCATACGCGCTAACTTATATCTTAGCGTACGTTCACTGATCCCCAGTTTTTCAGCTGTCATTTTACGACTGCCTTTTGCATTTTTAATTGCACCTAATATCAAATTCCATTCACGTTGTTTCAGATCACCATTTAGTGAATCCGAATTACTCTCATTATTATTTTCAACATTGGTTGTAACACAACTTTCAGAAACAATTTCATTTTTAACCGTTGCCAATGCGGGTTTAGCTCGTCGAGCAGCTTCAAAATGAATATCATCGTCAAGAATCTCTTCGCCAGATTGAAGAATTAATGCACGTTGCACCACATTGTCTAATTCACGTACATTTCCCGGCCAGGAGTAATCAATTAATTTTTGTGCAGCAGCTTTAGATAATTCAGGAATTGCACGATGTGCGCTTACTGCATGTTTTTCTAACAACTTTTTTGTTAACGGAACAATATCATCTTGACGTTCACTTAAAGGCAACATATGTAATGGGAAAACATTTAAACGGTAATAAAGATCTTCACGAAACTTACCATCAGCAACAACTTCTTGCATATCGCGATTTGATGTTGCCAATACACGTACATCAAGCTCAATTATTTTATTTCCACCTAATCGCTCAACTTCTTTTTCCTGCAAAACGCGAAGTAATTTTGCTTGCAGACCAATATCCATTTCTGATATTTCATCTAACAAAATTGTTCCACCCTGAGCTTGTTCAAATTTACCCGGACTTGCTTTATATGCACCTGTATAAGCACCTTTCTCATAACCAAATAATGTCGCTTCAAGCATGTTTTCAGGAATGGCTGCACAGTTAATAGCAACAAAAGGTTGCTCCGCACGAGAAGAATTTTTATGAATAAAATGCGCTAATACTTCTTTACCGGTTCCACTTTCACCGGTAATCATAATAGTGGCTTCACTGTCTGCAACACGTTTAGCAATAACCGCTAGTTCAATTGATTCACTATCAACTGCAATCATGTCTGTATCATCACCTGACTTACCAACGTAACGACTTACCATGTTAATTAATACTTCAGCTTCAAAGGGTTTAACCATGTAATCGACGGCACCATCACGCATTGCATCAACTGCTTGCTCAATCGTTCCATAGGCTGTCATTAACATGACAGGAATATCGGGGTGTAATGTTTTCACGCGTTTGAGTAATACATCCCCATTCATTTGCGGCATGTTGATATCACTCACAATCAAATCAACAGCAGATGATTCAAGTTGTGTTAATGCCATGCGTCCGTTCTCAGCCATTACAACGTTATAACCAGCCGTTACCAGCGTATCCTGTAATGCTTCGGCTAATGCCTGATCATCTTCAACGACTAAAATAGTTGAACCATTCATAATCTAACCCTCTTTACCTTTATGCTATTTGCTGATGTTTTAATTCATTTGTTTCAAAATTGTTATGTTGTTTATTCGTATTTTCACTTTCAAACTCATCATCCAATTCATGACTAAATTCAAGCGGTAAAGTCACTTTAAAGACACTGCCTTTACCGGCTGTTGACTCAAGCTCTACATTTCCGCCATGTGCTTTGGCTACCGCCTGAACCACGGCTAAACCTAAACCTGTACCTTGAGTTCGAGTGGTATAAAACGGATCAAAAATTTGATTTTGTAATTCTGCTGATATGCCAGGGCCATTATCTTTTATTGCAATACATACATTATTATTAAATGCAGTAATACTGACTTCAATTTTCGCACTGTTTTCCATATTACTTTCTTTCATTGCCTGCATCGCATTCATAGCTAAGTTAGTTAAGGCGCTGAGTAACATTTGACGATTACCATGAATCATCAGCTCTCTTTCGTTATTAGTTGTAACAAAACGTGTTGCTGTTAATTCGAGTTGAGGTTCCAGCTCCTGATAGAGCTCATCAAGTAAAGTTTGTGTTGAAAATAATCCTTCACCGACCTTTCCTTCTCGTGAATACATCAACATATCTTCAATTAATTGTTCAAGATGACGTAAACGAGAGGTCATTTTATCAGTTAAAATGAAACGCTCTTTATCGGATAAAACTTGACGTTTAAGATTTGAGACATAAAGTAATGCAGAAGAAAGAGGTGTACGAATTTGGTGTGCAAGAGATGCAGCCATTTTACCCATAGCAGCCAGGCGTTGTTGCTGTCCCATGCGGTCTTGCAAATAACGAATTTCTGTTACATCGGTAATTAATAAAATTTGTCCTGGCTCAGAACCTAGCGGACAAGTTGAGATATTTACTTTACGACCATCTACTAATGAGATGTCATGACCATCATCACTGCGAGGAGAAAATGAGCGTTGAATAATTTCAGCCCAGGGCAACCCTAGTAATGGCTGACCTAATAATAATTCTGCAGCAGGATTATGTTCCTGAACTTTCCCTTCTTCATCGATAACAACAACACCACCGGGTAACGCATGAAGTAATGCCGCCAACCGACTCGCAACACGTTCTTTTTCTGTTAGTTCTTTAATGCGTTCATCTTGTTCTATTTCTAATGCTTCAGTCAGACCAGCCACTCTAACTTCGAGTTGTTGGTATGATTCTGAGAGTTGAGCAGATAGTTGATTAAACGCACCAAAGGCATCCTGCAATTCCTGAGCCTGCGCAGGAAAATCAGTAACATCATCTGACATATGTTGTTTTGTTTGCTTCATCATCATGCTCATTTTGTTAAGAGGGAACAATCCCTCAAGATACATTGAGCAAGAACTGCGCCAACAATCAAAACCCAACATTATCAACGAGTTAAAAGTGGTTTAACCTAAGAAGTCAAATTACTGACTCTTATTTCATGGTGGGGTGACGATATATCTCAAAAATATGATATTAAATCGACGGTGCTGATTTACATTTGTGCGGAGATTCTAATAATCTGAAAATATTTTCGCTGTTTATTTAATCTATAATTTAACAGCAATTCCTATAGAACATGAACTCAGGATAAGGAAATCTATATTGATTCGCCCATCTGAATACAAAAAGCACCGTCATTCCCGCTAAAAGCATGGCGGAATAACGAGTTCAGGTTATAGAAAAAATTATTAAATGAATACAACAAGGAATATTTATTAATAAATTATTATGCGGTTGCAGCACGTTGCAGACCATATTTACGCATTTTTTCAACAAGAGTAGTGCGACGCATATTTAAACGCTGTGCAGCATGAGCAACCACACCATTTGCATCATCTAATGCTTGTTTAATGAGATTTGATTCCAGCTCCAGTAAGTGAGCTTTAAGATCCATACCTTCTGTGGGTAACACGTCCTGACTTAGAACCTGATCCACAATGTGTGAAACAACACGTTGTTGCAGCATTGAGTCCGGCTTAACCGAATCTGAAGTCATGTTTACTTCCGAAACATCAATACCCTGGCGATATTTTTCGGGCAAATTATGAGTGTCAACCACACCATTAGGAAACATAATGAGCAAACGTTCCACTAAGTTTGATAACTCACGGACATTACCCGGCCACTGATATTGTTGCAATGCAGTTACTGCTGCAGGCGTTAAACGAACCGAACCTCTTTTATTGTTTTCCATGCGAACAATAAGTTCTTCTAATAACAATGGAATATCATCAGCGCGTTCAGAAAGAGATGGCATTTCGATAGGAAAAACATTTAGACGATAATATAAATCTTCGCGAAAACGACCTTCGGTAATTTCAGTTTCCAAACTTCTATGTGTTGCTGCAATGATACGTACATCTGCTTTAATACTTTTGTTACCACCAACACGTTCAAATACACGTTCTTGAATAACACGTAATAATTTAACCTGCATCGCTAAGGGCATATCGCCAATTTCATCGAGGAATAAAGTCCCGCCTCTTGCGAGTTCAAAACGCCCCTGGCGTGCACTGATTGCACCTGTAAACGCGCCCTTTTCATGCCCAAACAATTCGCTTTCGAGTAAGTCCGGAGGAATCGCCCCACAGTTAACGGGGACAAATGGCTTATCTTTACGTTCAGAATGGAAATGCAGGTTACGTGCAACGACTTCTTTACCTGTTCCTGAATCACCAAGAATAAGTACATTCGCCTCAGTGTCTGCAACCTGCTCGATAAGCTCTCTTACTTTAGCAATGGGTTGGCTCACACCAACTAAGCTACGAAATAACACCGACGAACGAGACTCACCTGAACTCCTTTCGAGATAAAACATTTTTACATTTTGTAACGCAATTCGTAAATTTTTAAAGGTAGGAGGAAATTCAAGTGTGTCAGTAATTAATGATTCGATAGATTCTGGAAGTTGTGTAGAAGAAAAAACCAGCACGGGAATTCGTTGTTTATATTTCTGGTGAATGGCTTCTACCTGCTTAAGCATTTCAGCTTCATCACCGTGTTTATTAACAACAATGAAATAGGGATCTTCTTTTAATAAGTCTTCTTTTAATGGGGTTTCTTTTATAGAGGCAGCAAAGGTGATCGAACCGTATTCAATGAATTCAAAAATAGCTTTTATTTTAATACGAGAATTTAAATCAGGTTCGATAACCAGGATGCTTTTATCGTTAATCACCTCAAGAACCATAATAAATACAACTCCCCAATAATACTTGCAATAAAATATAAATATAAAAACAACTTTATGAATCAAGATATTAGAGAGCGAATTGGTTGATGTCAAAATCTTGGCAATGAATATAGGCATGTTTTTAAAGAGTTTACGAACATGTAACAATTGAAGACAAAAATCAAAGCAATATCCAAAACTGCCACAAAAACCAGAAAAAATTAATTAAAATTTATTCGATAAAAAAACCGGAAATAGTCTAAAGTAATTATGTTTTAAGGTAAGCATTAACGGCACGTTTACCCTTACCTAATTCATTAAGTTGTAATGACATTTCCTGCAACTCGGATTCACCTTTAATAATGACTTCTGCATCAAGCTGCATAACCTCATGCAGTATTGATGTCATTGAAGGTAAAGCATCATTAATATCAGGATGTGAAAATAATTCCTGCATTGCACTGTGACGTTTTTCTTCCAACTTTCTTGCTGACTGCCATTCTTGACGTTGTGCCAACTCAGCAATTTTTTGGCTTAACCTCAAAACGACATTGGCATAATGTTTTGGCAGCAAGTAACGAATTTTTTTAGTCATAATAAAGATTACAAACTTTTTTGTTGGCTATTTGCTGCGATAGCGGCTGTATACTGTTTCATACTATGTTCACCAAGCTCTTCTGGAACCTGTTCCCATGCATTTTTAACTGAGCCCATTAATGAAGCAACTTCATCTAGAATATCCGGGTTGTTTTCAACATTAGCGCGAGCTAAACGACGTGTCATGTAGTCATATAGGTCATCCAGATTTTGTGCGATTTCACCTCCTGTTTTTAAATCCAGACTGGCACGTAAACCATCAACAATCGAGATAGCCCAGCTAATGTTTCCACCTTTTTCAGAAATATTGCCTCGCTCCATAAATCCTTTTGCAAAGGCAATCTTTTCCAATGCTCCACTCATTAACATTTCAATTAGTCTATGAGGACTTGCTGCTTCGACACTAGAGGAAACTCCCACTCTATTGTACTGCTGTACAGCTTTATGCATCTTTGCCATATTCATAAGTTAACTCCTATGTTTAACATTAGTTCCTTCTAGCACCGGGAAGGGTAGAAAGTTTTTCAGCCAAAAAATTACTTGTTGAACGCATCTTACCTAACATAGCGTCCAGGTTTGAGAATTGCTTTAGGTATCTTTGCTCAGAAACTTCAAGTTTTCTTACTAAATTTTCACGTTCTTTGTCGATATTTTTAATCTTTGAGTTATAGCCATCTATACGTGCACTTAACAAACCTTTACTGTCTAAAAAGCTCGTGGTTAATTCATCCAAAATTGAGGCGACTCCATTGGTAACGGTCAATTGACCCCGGTTACCCGTTTGCTTACCACTGACATCGATAACAACGCCACTAAGGACACCTTCTAACTTAAGTTTAGTGCCCTCACCTGTAATCTCATAACCATTTACCGTTGCTTTCAGATCATTACCCGACTGCCCTTTTCCTGTCGCTAAACCGGTAAGAGAAGATAAATTTTGACCAATAGATATAATCGATACACCTGAAGCAAGACCAATACTGTTTGACACTATTTTTAGTGCATTATTGATGAAAGTAACCGAGACGGTTTTATCATTACGCTTTAAATTAGCATCCTGATTAATGACGCGTTCCAGCTCTGCTGCAAAAGCTTTACCGGATTCAAAACTACGTGGTAACAGTTTTAATTCGCCTGTCGTAATGTCATCAATAGAGAATTGTATTTTTTCCGGCACATCAAAAATATTTTCTGGATAGTTTGCTAATACCCGCCCGGAAAAAGAAGCACTGGCAGGAATTTGATCGATCGTTATGTTAAAGACACCGTCGGTCGCAGGTATCTTTTCACTGGTCACTCGAATTTTTGCATCTGATGTTGAAACAGCCGCAGCAAATAAATGGGCTATTTCATTAGCATGATTTTCCAGCGCCTTATCCAGCTTAAAATCATCCAGACTTAAGGAACCATCTCGGCTACTATCAATACCGATAATTGAAAGTGATGTTAAATTTTCATTAATACCATTAAACGATGTAGACAAGCGTCGTCTAATTTGATCAATTATGCCTCGAATAGCAGAGTCACCTGAAAGTGGACCAGCTCGTCCTGACTCTGAATCAAAACCGGTTAAGCTTGAAACCGTCGTCATTAATTCATTATAACTGCTGACAAATGTTTCAATAGATTGTTTTATACGTGTCGTTTCTTTTTCTATTTTAAATGATTCAAAGCTGTCTTCTGTTATTTTTTTAAGGCTTAGGGTGAGACCAGGAATACTATCTGTAATTTCATTTTTAGAATTTGAAATGCTTATGCCATCAATACTAAATAAAGCATTTTTGGCTTGGGCAGCCTGTTCAAGATTCTTTCCTACCGCAATGCCATCTTCTTCCCCAGCCGTTACTACCGGATTATAGGCAAGGAGTGATAAACCAAAAAGATCTTCATCATTAACATCATCATCGGAGATTGAGATGCGTAAACTATTTTCAATACCACTTTTTTCTGAATTAAGAATAAGTCTATAGCCCGTTCCATCATTAATGATACTTCCACGTACTCCGGCATTTGCTTCATTAATGGCTTGTTGAATACCACGCAACGAACCATTTTCTTCATCAATTTCAATATGCTGAGTTGGAATTGTACTGTTTACATCAAATGAATTTGTTGCGTTATTTATTTTTCCAAACTCAATACTAATTGTGCCTGAGCCAATTGTGTCAAATTCAGAATCAAAAGCTTGTGATTTTAATTTTTGTGATTGTGCGAGCTGGGATATTTCAATATTGTATGAACCGAGCACAGCATTATCCGCTGCTGAAACGGTAAATTTTTCTTCATTAGATGAAATCGCATTAATTGATTTAAATGCATTTTCTTTTCGTAAGGGAGCTAATGAAGCCTGAAAATCGAGTAAGGCACCTTTAAAGGTCCCAATTGCGGTTAATCCTTCCTGGATATTCACTTCTTTTCTATCTAATCTTGATGAGACGGGGCCACCTTCTGCTGCAACAAGCTGATCGACCAGGCCTCTGACATCGAGTCCAGTTCCTGAGTTTGTTGCATTAATCGTAGGCATTATTACCTCGTTCTCCAGATATTCGTAATTTCAAACTACGCTATTTAAATAAGAGACCG
>JAGLTQ010000072.1 GCA_023135195.1 Gammaproteobacteria bacterium
CTATGTTGCCATAACCGGTCTTTATTATTGAAGAATGCAAGTTCAGTACCAATTATGCTTTTAGTTCTATTAGAAAACCCTTGGGTTGATCTGTTTCCAGACTTTCTACTAAGTGTCGGGAAATTGCCAACATCTCTTCAGATGGTATTTGACGAATAACCTCTTCACTCACAGAATCTATTACTCTCACCACAACACGTCCGGTTGCATCATCGACACTAAAATCTACGTCGCGTTGCGTATTTTGAATATATGCATTTAGCTGGCTGACTACTTTCTCCAGGGCTTCCTGGGAGAGCTCTACGTCAACTTCATGAGTCTCTACCGCTGTCACTTCCACGGCAACGGTTTGCCGCTGCTCGGCCACCTTTTCCGTGGAGTTACTAGAGCTAGAACGGTTCGATTCAACCGTTCTCCCCAGTAAAGCCACATTGGTAATAGACTGAGTCGCCATAATGTCACCTCGTTCCTGTTATTAAAGAATAACTTTTAAAAGTCATCTTCAACTACGTCAAACTTACTGAAGTAAAGTCAGTACGTTTTGAGGTGCTACATTAGCTTGCGCCAACATGGCAGTACCAGCCTGTTGCAGAATTTGATTACGTGTTAATTCTGCTGTTTCTTTCGCGAAATCTGCATCACGAATACGTGAACGTGCAGCACTGAGGTTTTCAGAGTTGGTTGCCAGGTTCGCAATGGTTGAACCAAAACGACTTTGAATCGCACCAAACTTTGCCCGTTGATTATTTACCGTGTTTAATGCGGCATCGACTGTTGCTAACGCAAGATTTGCGCCTGCTACTGAGCTCACATCCAGATTGTTAACTGAATTTAACGTTGAGGCTTCTGTTGCATTCGTTACAGTTTCACCGGCATCACCGACAACACTGAATGATTTATCAGAATCAAACGTTACCTGACCAGTTACAACGATACCTGATAACTCAGCACCCTCCCCCGCTTCAGCCGTTTCTGTACCTGAACGAATGGCAGCACCACCAATCGTTAATTGACCAGAGTTAGAATTACTTTCCGTTTCAGCAAGGTTAATGTTATTACCGGTTGAGTTACGTAAAATAATACCTTCGCCATTATCACTAATGCGCGCAGTGACACCTGTTTTAGAAGCCACATCATTAAATGCAGTTACCGCTCCCGCTAAACCATCATTGCCTTCAGTACCACTGATGGTAAATGCCACTTTTACAGAACTAGCATTATCTGAAGCCAGCTCAACAACATAAGCACCCGACTTATCAAATGTTGCTAACTCTTCAGTTAAAGCAAATGCAGCTACACCTGTGTTATTCGCTTTACCTGTTACCGTTTCGGCAACATCACGTGCGCTACTACCTGCAGCAATTGAAACTGTTTCAGTACCCAGGGAACCTGTAACCGTTAAGCTTTCACCGTTGATACGACCTTCTGGACTTGCAGAACCACCCGCACCTTCAACCCGGTAGTTACCAAAGTTATTCGCCCGGAAGTTTGCTGTTGTGGTCTGAATAGTCTGGTTTGCATTGGCTCCCACCTGGAAGATTGCTGTTCCAAAGGTACCGTCCAACAATTTCTTACCATTAAATTCTGTTGAAGATGCAATACGATCCAGTTCTGAAACCAGCTGACTTACTTCAGCCTGAAGTGCCTGACGATCTGATGCTGAGTTCGTTGCATTGGCAGACTGTACTGATAACTCACGAATACGTTGCAAGATATTACCCGATTCAGATAACGCACCTTCAGCCGTTTGTGCCAGAGAAATACCATCGTTGGCATTTCGAATGGCTTGATCCAAACCACGAATCTGTGAAGTAAAACGTTCTGAAATGGCTAAACCCGCCGCGTCATCCTTGGCACTGTTAATACGTAAACCAGAGGACAAACGTTGCAGAGACGTTTGCAATGCTGATTGCGATGAGTTCAAGTTACGCTGTGAATTCAGCGACATGATATTTGTGTTAATGACTTGAGGCATGACGCGCTCTCCTTAACTCTTGTCCCTCTGACCCAAATCAATAGTGCCAGAGGAAACTTATTTTTTAGCGGATATACATTTCAATCAATGTATTCACCGCTCCCACAAACATTTGCGTCCGCTTATTTTTTTTCTTTAGGGTGATAATAATAAAAAAGGGATAACTACAGAGGTTTAAATATAATATAAGCTATTGTTTTTATTGATGATAAACATCTTATTTGAAAATAAAGAGAAATTATTAGAAATAAATTTGAGGGGATGAGAGAAAATACCAAAAGATCTTTTCACACAGATTTTTTTCGGGGTTGGTCGGTCTTTAGGCCGACGACAATGCCAAAACATCAATTATGCTAAATATTAACCGTCATTGTTAGCGATAAGATAAGTTTTATAAAATAGTATTGCGTCGGCTTAAAAGCCGACCTACATTAAAATCATAAAATCTAATTTTTTCCTCTGTGAAGCTCTGTGCCCCCTCGGTAACTACTCCTGTATACTCTACTCTACTTCCTGCGTCCAAGCAGTCGAGTGGTTCAATTCTTTTGACTATTACTTAAGGATTTTGTGTTGGAAATCTATAGAAAGTTAAATAAAGAAATGTCCTGAATGCGGGTAAAAGCCTTTTGAGATGCTTCAAGACCGGTTAATTCAAGATTAAGCCTGCTAACTGCTTCAGCAAAATCTAAATCTTCTACATTAGAAAGAATCTCGCGTACTTGAATACGATAGGCATCATTAATTGTTTCCTGTGCATCCAATGCATTTAATCGCGCCCCAATATTCCCTCGAACTTCTAAAATATTGTCTAAAGAACGATTTAAATCTGTTAACGCACGGTTCATTGCATTATGGAATCCTATATTATCATTTGCTTCTGGTGCTTTAGATTTCAATGCACGAATCAGGTTTTGTAACGTAGTGAAAACATCCTGATTGTGACTTGGACGAACAACAAAAATATCACCATCTTCCGGAATACCTTTAATAGAAGTATGTACACCATTAAATTCAATTTCTTTACCTGATTCAAAAGGAATGCCAGCAGACAGTACTCTACCTTTAGAATCAACCACGCTATAGGTCAAAGGAATATCATTAATATTTTTGTCACTTGCATATCCAGAAAAACTTTGATCAAAAATAATTCCGTATGTATCAGCAACAAAATTTCCTGATGCCCGACCGGGGTCAATAATCCCCGAGCCTTTATTTTCAACGCCATCTAACGTTGTAAAAATACCATTACCATTTTTTATTTCCAGAAACACGGCTGAGCCCGGATCATCAACTGCAATTCGCCGACTGTGACTAATTTGAATTTCTCGATGACTTTCATCACCATTGTATTCAAAACCACCCGCTTCATTTCGTGAAAAAGGTTTAAACCGACTTAGACCGCCTGAATACAGATATTCATTATTACTGTCTGTTGTGTTTGCCAGGTTTAATAAAGCATCCTGAATTTGCTCAACTTCAGCAGCAATAAAAGAACGTGTACTTTCATTTTGAGAATCATTATTCGCCTGAATTGAAAGTTCACGAACACGATGTATAGATTCCACAACGCTTGATAAAACACCTTCTGATAAGGTTATACGGGCACGTGCAGCATCAACATTTTTTTGATGTTGGTTAATAGAGGAAAGAGTATCGTTTAGATTAACAACTCGTGAAGCAGCAACAGGATCTTCTGAAGGTTTAAATATTTTTTTCCCGGTCGCAACCTGTTGTTGAGTTCGATTTAATGTCTCATGCTGCTTAAGCATCGCATTAATCGCATTTTGTTGCATTTGTGTAGTTGAAATTCTTGTCATTATCTTCTCAATACACTAATTAATGTATCAAACATTTCACTCGCGGCTCCAATAACCTTCGCGTTAGCTTGATAAGCTTGTTGATACCTTACAAGATCAGCGGCTTCTTCATCTAAATTAACGCCAGACACTGCTTCGCGTTGCGCCTTTGCCTGTGCATATAAAATACCTTGCGCTTTACGATTAACATCAAGTTCATGCGTTTTACTGCCTACCCGACTGACCAACTGGCTATACACTTCATTATAATTTGAAGTGCCATTATCCAGAGTAGCTCTTCTTTGCAACTCCCCCAATTCAAGTGCATTCACATTATTACCGACAGCATCTTTGTTAAATTCGATAATAAAAGTATCGCCCGCTTTTGCTTTACCACTTAACTGAATGCTATAGCCCGATTCCATTCCAGCTGGACCAGGAAATAAATTAATGCCCTTTTCCGGATCATATACAATACCTGTTTCAATGAGTTCTACTGGAATTTCACTATCATCATGTTCAGTTTCTGCAAGTGATTCAATGGTGGTCGCCCTGGATGCAGGTGTAGCAGGAATCGCGGGCGTTGCAGGAGAACCTGGCTCACCAGGAATTGCTGGCGTTGCAGGAATCGCTTTATTTTGCTCGTCTAATTGCTGTACTTGCAGCACCTTACCTTTGTCATCGAGTAACTCAATATGATTCTCATCAATAAAACGTACCGTAATCGTTGGAGATAATGTTCCTTTAACAGTGGTAAAACTTGGTGTATGAATATCGGCCACACTATTTAATTTTGCCTTAATGTCACCCATATTATGCACTGAGGTACGCACACGAACAGGGGCAGCGGCAGCAATGTCATTGGCTCGTTCTATTTCAACCGAAAATTCTCTTGCCGCAGCACGAGTAGGTCGAATCATAAAACTATCACCATTTTCAATGCTTGTACCGCGTTCTAATTTTACTGTAAAACCTTCACTCTCAATGGTTTGTGGTAATGAACTAAATTGTCCAATAATTTTTTCATCGCTGTTTCTAATTAAGGTATACATGCCTGCATTATAATTAAGCATATAATCGCTAACGGTTAAGTTATCTGTATTTGTGATTGTTGTTTTAAGTTCATAATCACCTTTATTGGTATTGCTTGGTAAAGTTAAAGGTGTCGATTTATCAATCGCTTTGAAAAAATCTCCACCTAACTCGTTATCTAATGTCATGCCTTTATGATGTTGGTCATTAAATGTTTTTGCTACACCAATTGCTATGCGACCAAGTTCATTTTGTGCACCACCCAACATATATTCACGAAAATCCAGTAACCCGCCAATTGCTCCCCCCCTCATAAACCGGGTAACAATAGAATCAACACCCTGACTTTTATATATTACTTCTAACTGGGATGGATCATGTTGATTTGCTTTTAAAGCTACTGATGCATGACGTTTACCCAACACTAGCGTTTGTCCATTCCCTATAAAAACATTAAGTGCACCATCTTCTTGTTCATTTGAACGAACTACAACTTTTTCAGATAACTGGTGTAATAGTCTTTCTCGTTGATCAAGTAAATCGCTGGGTTCCCCCTGAGTGACTTCCTTTGCTAAAACTATTTTCCAGTTAACATCTGCAATAGCCTTAGCTAAATCATTCACATTATTAATATGAGTTTTTAATGTTTCATTTGTCCCCTTACGTAAGCTTTCAAAACGGTTATCTAAATAAGAAAAACGTTCACTTAATGCATTGGCCTCGCCAATTAATACTTGCCTGGCAGACTGTGAAGAAGGATCATTTGAAACATTATTTATGGCTGCAAAGAATGAATGTAATGTAGGTGCCAGACCTGCATTTGGATCAGCTAACATATTATCTATTTGACTGGTGAAATCGTAGTTTGTTTGTAAGCCGTTTGCGATTGAAGCATTACTGCGCATTTCTTGTGAAACGAAATCATCATGAATCCGTTTTACATTATTTATTTTTACACCTGTACCTAAAGCACCAACACCCGTGAGCTGTGGTGGACGAGAATCAACCTGAACACGTTGACGAGAAAAACCTTCCGTATGTGCATTGGCAATATTGTGACTCGCTGTTGCCAAAGCACGTTCAGAGGTTAAAGCACCTGATAAACCAATTGATAAAATATCTGCACCCATTTAAGTCACCGGCTCATTATCAGTGGTTGCTTTAACATGAGTCTGCATAGAATCACGCTTAAGAATATTTAAGACTTTGTCCGCATAATTTGGATCGGTTGCATAACCCGCTTTGTGTAAACCTTTAATATAAGACTGATCATTGCCTTTATGACGTAACACATTGTCATAGCGACTATTCGTACGAAGAAAATTAACATAATCATCAAAGCTGTCAGCATAAGAATCATAGGCTCGGAAAGAAGCTTTTTCGTGTTTTGCCAGACCATTGTCATACTCCAAAGTTGATTTAATCACGCGGTCGCCACTCCAACGTTGATCAGCTTTAATATTAAATAAGTTATAACTACTGGAACCATCTTTGTGTTGCGTTACTGCTTTACCCCAACCTGTTTCTAATGCGGCTTGTGAAACAAGAATCAAAGGTGAAACACCCAGTTCTTTCGCAGCTTTTTCTGCATAAGGTAAAATATGATGAGTAAATTCTTCAGATGAATTAAATTGAGTTTTATCTGCAATAGGTTTGATTGCAGATAATTCATAACTGGCGAGACCGCTAACCGATGCCTGATCAATAGCATGATATCTCTGCGATGATAGCGGCAATATTTTGCCGTTAACGGACTGTTCTTTATGAATATTTAAACTTAAATCAATATTAAATGTTTCCGGTTTATTTACAGATGCTGTTTTGGTACCTAACTGCCTCACCAGAGAGTCTGCGATGCCAATACCTTTACTATTGGCCATGTCTAAAGCAACCTGTTTATCAAACATGTCTCGATAAAGCTTTGACTGATCACTATCAAAAATAGCATCGCCCATGCTGGCATCACGCATACTTTTCAGCATCATTTGAATAAAAATACCTTCAAACTGCTTAGCAACTTGCTTTAATGACGCCTGCGGATCAACACGTGCTTGCGCACGCATTTCGTTTAATCCGCTAAAATCAGTATATGTCGGTGTCATCATAGTCATAGTTGAGCTTTGTATGCTTTAGTTATTCAACTAGTACTATGCAGATTCCGTGCCGGTTTTTTTAGGAAGGGATTGCCACCAAGGACACGAAGAACACCAAGGAAAAAAATAAAAGATTAACCACGGGGAACACTGGGTTCACG
>JAGLTQ010000073.1 GCA_023135195.1 Gammaproteobacteria bacterium
GTGAACCCAGTGTTCCCCGTGGTTTATTGATTCTTTTTATTAGTTTTATCTTTGTGTTCTTCGTGTCCTTGGTGGCAATTTTTATATTTAAATAACAATCAACTCAGCATGCAGTGCACCAGCTTCTTTTAAGGCTTCGAGTATTGCAACCAGATCTCCTGGTGCAGCACCAACTTTATTTACTGCTTCAACGATCTGATCTAAAGAAACCCCAGGATTAAATTTAAACATGCGGTTGTTCTCTTGCTTTATTTGCAGCTCTGAACCCGGTACAACAACAGTTTGTCCCTGGGATAAAGCAGCCGGCTGACTAATCTGTGGCGTCTGAGTAATTGTTACGATTAAATTTCCGTGTGAAACAGCAGCAGGGGATACCTGAACATGCTTACTTATAACAACTGTGCCGGTTCTCGAATTAATAATAATACGTGCCGCTGCTTCAGCCGGTGTAAGTGTTAAATTTTCTAATAAAGAAATAAAAGCCACTCGTTGAGAGGTATCTGCTGGAGCGCTAATGACAATGGATGCTGCATCTCTGGCATAAGCGGTACCTGAACCCACCGTATTATTAATCACGCTGACAAGCCTGTTTGCTGTTGTGAAATCGGGTTGATTTAAATTTAATACAACTTCACGGTTGAGACCAAATGGAGTATCGATACTACGCTCCACTATTGCACCATTTAGAATACGACCTACACTCGGAACATTAACCGTAATACGTGAACCATCACTACCTTCTGCACCAAAACCACTTACCACAACATTACCCTGGGCAATGGCATAAATATTATTATCGGCACCTTTTAGCGGCGTCATCAATAAACTACCACCACGTAAACTTTTTGCGCTACCTACTGAAGATAACGTGATATCAATTTTCATACCTGCTTTAGCAAACGGTGGAAGCTCAGCATGAATTGCAACAGCTGCAACATTTTTAGCCTGCATGGTCACACCCGGTGGTATGTTCACACCTAAACGTGACAGCATACTTCTTAAGCTTTGTGTTGTTACCTCACCGGAACCATCTCCTGTTCCACTTAAGCCAACAACTAAACCATAACCAATAAGTTGATTGCTCCGAACACCATCAACTCTCGTTAAGTCTTTTACCCTTTCGGCATTTGCTGAACTTGACCCTATACTCAACAATAAAATAATTCCTGCAAAAACAGTAAAACTTAAATCTTTTCCAGATAACATTTTTAGCTCCTGTTATTTGAACGTAATATACTATTTATCAAATCAACACTTAATACATATGCATTAATAAGGCCAAGCCTGACTTTGGAAGAATCGACCCAGGGGCCCCATCTTATTTGCAGAAGATAAATCCCCCTGTCCACCATAAGCCATGTGTAAATTTGCAACACGTGTTGAATCAATCGTATTATCCTGTTTAATGTCCTGGGGTCTAACGATACCAATAAAACGAACATACTCGTCTGATTGATTTAACATCATCATTTTTTCACCACGGACAACTAAATTTCTATTTGGTAACACATTTGCAACAGTGACTGATATTTTCCCGTTGAAACTGCTGTTCATTGCACTGGTACCCTGACCACTAAACTCACGTTCACCACTCAATTTATTAGTCAATATTTCGACACCATCTTTTGTTACTTTTTGTCCTGCTAAGGTTGGTCCGGGCAAGTCAACTTTATTGTCTTTAGAACTGTTGGTGTTTGAGGTTGCGCTGGCATTCGTGTTTTCAGTTAATACAATGGTCAACACATCACCTATATATTTTGCAGTCCTGTCTTCAAACAAACCCACTCGCATACCCTGCTGATATATCGCGCCATTATCTCTTCGTTGGATATTTAATACCTGCTGTTTAATAGGTCTAAAATCATCCGATGTTTTTTTAATATTAATCGGTTTCAGACAGCCCGATAAAACAACCGAAAAACCTAACAAGATGATAATATATTTATTGTTAATCATTTTAAATCCATATTAATTCAGGTTAATTAATTTTTTATATACGCTAAAGGTTATTGTTAACGTACTGCAACATTTGATCTGCTGTTGATATCGCTTTTGAATTCATTTCATAAGCACGTTGGGTTTCGATCATATTTACAAGTTCTTCAACCACATTTACATTTGAACTTTCGATCGAACCTTGTATTAACGAACCCAGGTTATTTGTATCCGGGCTACCTACTACGGGTGCACCGCTTGCACCTGTTTCAATTAAGAGATTGCCACCGATAGATTGCAAACCGGCAGGGTTAACAAAGTCAGCAATTTGAATCACCCCCACTTGTGCAGGTGCCGGGTTACCGGGTTGCGTAACCGAAACCACGCCATCCGCACCAATCGTAATGCTTAATGAATTTTCCGGAATAATGATATCCGGTTGAACACGGTAGCCTGAAGCATTCACAAGTTGTCCGGTAGAGTTAACCTGAAACTCACCATTACGTGTATAGGCTATATCACCGTTTGGTTTTAAAATTTGAAAAAAACCTTTACCTTGTATAGCGGCATCAAAGGTATTATTTGTTTGAATCAAGTTTCCCTGAGTATGGAGTTTTTGAGTAGCAACCGTTCTTACGCCTGTGCCTAAACTTAGTCCTGTTGGCAATTCAGTTTCCTGACTACTTTGGCCTCCCGCTTGACGAAGGTTTTGATATAACAGATCTTCAAAAACAGCACGTGCTCTTTTGTAACCTGTTGTATTTACATTTGCCAGGTTGTTACTGACAACAGACAATCTATTCTGTTGTGCTTCCAAACCTGTCTTTGCAATCCAAAGTGCATTACTCATTTTAAATTCTCCAAACCTTACTTTTATCTTCTATTAATAAAAACCACATATACTATGCCAATCTTGGTTCTATCCTAACTTCAACATTTGTGTTGCCTGGGCATTATTCTCTTCTGCGGTTTTAAGCATTTTAATTTGCATTTCAAATTGCCTTGCTAATTCAATCATAGTCACCAATGCACTGGCGGCATTAACATTACTGGTCTCTATGGTTCCTGAAATTACTGAAACTTCCTCATCAAACTGTGCATCATCACCATTTTTCAAAACAAATAAACCATATTCATTTCTTTTTAATTCTTTAACATCCGGATTAACTAATTTAAGCCTGTCAATAACGGTAGAGCCACTACCCGCATCACCTATTTGAGTAATACTAATGGTTCCATCTTTACCAATATCAATTTTTGCCGCTTCTGGAATAGTAATAGGTCCTCCTTCACCAAGAACAACATAACCCGCACCTGTTTTTAATACACCGGCATTATCCGTATTCAAATCACCAGCACGTGTATACGCTTCACTGCCATCGGGAGCCTGTACAGAAATAAAACCATTCCCTGCAATGGCTATATCAAGATCACGTCCAGTAGTACTCATGGCACCTTGTTTAAAATCAATACCCGGTTTTTCTGTCATTGAATAAACACGAGTTGGAAATCCTGAACCGCCAAACAATGGCATGCTTCTGGCTGCGGCTAAATCAGCACGAAACCCTGTCGTGCTAATGTTTGCCAAATTGTTAGAGTTAATTGCTTGCGCTAACATATTTTGCTTAGCACCATTCATTGCAACATATAACATGCGATCCATTTTATTATCCTGTTTTAACTATTAACGAATATTAATAACGGTTTGTGTTACGGCATCAGCAGTGGAAATTACCTGCGCATTTGCCTGGAAGTTTCGTTGTGCAGTTATCATATTTACCAGCTGCCCGGTTAAATCTACATTCGACCCTTCCAGCGCACCGGATTGAATTAAACCTAAACTACCCGAGCCTGGTGTACCGATTAATGCAGGACCCGAATCAAAACTTTCTGCCCAGTTAGAATCACCTAATTGACGTAAACCATTTGGATTTGAAAAATTAGATAATGTCACCTGGCCTAATGTTCTATTTTGACCATTGGTGAAACGGGCACGAACAATACCGGTATCATCAATATCAATACCGGTTAAGCGGCCAGAGGTATAACCATTTTGCTTAATACCATTTACCGTGAATGAACTACCAAATTGAGTAACAGGTACTGCACCCTGTAAATCCATGGTGAGTTCTAATGGATCCGCACCTGAGCCAGTTTCAAAAGGAGCAAAAGAAATTTTTCCCGGAGGAGCTACAACACCATTGATGTGAGATAAAGCACCTGAACCATTAAACTTAATTGTATCTGCGGTAAATATACCTGTTGCCGGATCAGCGGGGCCTCTTAAGTGCTGACCATCAACAAATGTGTGTATTTCCCAAATATTTGGTGTTGGTGTTTTAACAAAATACATGCTCTTTAAATGAGGTGTACCTAAAGAATCATAGACTGTTAGCGATGTTGAATGGGTAAAGGATGATGGACGTTCCGGATCAAACGGATAAGTCGTTGGTACTTCTGCACCGCTATCTATATTCACAGCAACTTCTACAAGCTGTGTTGCTTTAGGAGAAATATTTGATGAGTCTAATCGTAATGCTCCGGCAGCACCGGTAATCGTTCCCTTTTCATCAGCTACATTAACAATCATTTTTTGATCATTACTGTTAACAATAAAGCCATCACGATCTGCCTGGAATTGACCAGAGCGGGAATAAACACGTGAACCATTATCTTCCAGAATAAAGAAACCCTGACCGTTAATTGCCATATCCAGTTTACTGTCAGTGAAACCAACATTACCCTGGGTAAAGAGTTGATCAACTGAAGTTAATCGAACACCGGCACCAATTGAGTTTGCAGTACCACCAGAACTTGATGCAGCATAAACATCTGCAAAGTTGGCGCGTGATTGTTTAAAACCTGTTGTACTGGCATTTGCAACATTGTTACCGATAATACGTAACTCTTGTGCTGCTGCGTTAATACCACTTAGTGCAGAACGGAATGGCATGATGACTCTCCTTTATTAAATTCTTTCTACTTAATACTTAAACTATTGAAATAAATAACTACATTATTTCTTTAACATCAGCTAAACCTGCTGAACCTGCGTTAGCCAAAGTTAGTGACACACTTTGCCCAGCTGTACCTAATGAAACACTTTGAACGGTGTCACTGATTAATGTGTTTAACGATTCTGACTTACCATCCACCATACCGATGGCGCGGATAGAATAATTTCCTGACATGGCTTTTTTATCTGCTGATAACATGCCATCCCAGCTAAAGTGAACAACGCCGGCTGCTTTGCTTCCTAAATCTATCTCTTTAACAAGCGCACCTTTATCATTCATGATGCCAACTTTTAAATTGCTCACATTAGTATCTAACTCAACCGCCGCTTTCATTGGCGTACCTTCTGAAAAAGTACTCATAGAACCAGGAATTAATACTTTTCTTCCAACCATGCTAGATGCTTGTAACGCCTGACTTGATTTCAGTGAATTTGCTAAACTATTAAACGAGTCTTTAATTTCTTTTAAACCGGAAACAGTACTGAATTGAGCCATGTCACTTAAGAAATCACCATTTTCCATTGGCTTCATTGGATCCTGATGGTTCATCTGTGTGGTCATCAATTTAATAAAATCTTCCTGACCCAGTTTTTGCTCTTTCAACGCGGGTTTAGATTTTGCTAAACCAAGACTTTCCAGAACATTCATGTTGGGTTTATTTACACTGTCCATTTTAAGACTCCTGATTACTTTCTATTACTGATAACTTTATTTATAACTACTGACCTAAAGATAAGGTACGCATTAACATTTGTTTTGCTGTATTCATGACTTCAACATTTGTTTGATAAGAACGTGAGGCCGAAATCATATTGGCCATTTCTTCAATAACATTAACGTTTGGCATATAGACATAACCTTCATCATTAGCCAGTGGATGACCGGGGTTATATTCAGCACGACCTGGTTCCTGTTTTTCGACAATACCAAGTACCTGCACACCTACACTGCCATTTCCATTATCAAACTCATTGCTCATCATGGTTGCGAACACAGGTTGACGTGCTTTATATAATTGATCCGTACTACTACTTGCACTATTTGCATTTGCCAGGTTACTTGATGTTGTATTTAAACGGAGTGTTTGTGCATTTAATGCCGAACCTGCAACATCAAAAATATTAAATAAAGACATTCTTATTCACCTCTAATTGCAGATAACATGCTATTGATCTTGCCCGACATAATTCTTAACGTCATAAGGTAGCGCATGGAATTTTCTGTAAACTCAGCCATTTCTACATGTGGCTCTACCGTATTACCATCAAGTGATGGTTGCATTGGTTGACGATAAAGAGTTTCAGCACCCATGAATGTACCTTTAGGCTGTATATGACCTGTTTGTGTTGTTTGTAACGGTTGTTGGGAAGTGCCATTTGCAGCTGATTTAAGTGCGGCTTTAAAATCAATATCTTTTGCTTTATAACCCGGTGTGTCTGAGTTAGCGAGATTTTGTGACAACAGTTGTGCACGACGACCTTGCAAATGCATTGCGGCCTCGTGAACTCCAAATACGTTGTCTATACTAATTTCCATGTTGCTATTCCTCGTTTGTGTACACAAGTAATTGCAACTGCCGTGCCAAACTACTTAAACAATAGATATCAATAACTTAAGAATATTAAAAGAGGAATTTGCATAGCAATATGCGGCAAGAATAGACCTTGCCGGCAAGAAAATTGCCGTAGGTCAAGCTCAAGAGAGCTCAACGCAAAGGCGCAGAGAACAGTAAAGAAAAATGTTAAATTCGTTTTAGGGGGGGGGGGGAGCTACAGATAGGGTATGCAACTTATTACTAACTAACTTTGTGATGACTCATTAACTTCGGATGGGCTTAAAAACTTTAAAGATTTTTCTTTGCGTTCTTTCGGCAATTGCTCCTCGATAACTGCTC
>JAGLTQ010000074.1 GCA_023135195.1 Gammaproteobacteria bacterium
CCTGCCCTAATGCATTGCTCTACCTCCTGCATCCATGCAGTCGTGCGTTGAAAGTCTTTTGATTTTAATCGTGCAAACGATAAACTACGCCATCAGGGTAACGAACCATCGCAAATTTTTTGGTATATCCCGTTGGAGATTCTGAACCACCCAGAATGAGCGTTCCACCTGGCTTTAAAATTCCTGCCATGCGCTCAAGAATATCTTTCTTCATTTCTGATGAAAAATAAATTAATACATTTCGACAAAAAATAATATCAAACTTACCTAACAACGAATAATTATTTAATAAATTTAATTCTGTAAAACGCGTGCGTTGTACGATGTCAGTGTTAATTGCCCACTGATCATCTTTTTTGCTAAAAAACTTATCACGTCGTTCAGGTGATAAACCTCGAACAACGCTCAGCTCATCATAACGACCCAGTTTTGCTTTATTAACAACTGTTTGAGAAATATCTGTACCCACAATCTCAACCTTAGAGGTCAGTACACCAGGATTGGATTGTTGAAATTCAGTCGTTGTCATACTTATAGAATAGGCTTCCTGACCTGTTGAACTTGCAGCAGACCAAATTTTAATGGGCGCTTTCTTTTTTGCTAATTCAGGAATAAGTTCTTTTCTAAGAATTTCAAATGGATAAACATCACGGAACCACATGGTTTCATTTGTGGTCATGGCATCGATCACTTTTTCACGTAAATGACGATCATTGCCTTTAACCAGGGTACTCATCATATCGGAAAGTGTAGGAAAGGAAAATTCTTCGGTAACGCGTTTTAGGCGACTGCTAACAAGATAATGTTTGTTTTCACCCAACACAATACCACACGCATCTTCAAGATAATGCCGAAAAGTATCATATTCATTTGCTGCTATAGGAGTTTGTGTCACAGGCTACCTTACTTTTGTTTTATTAATTATAACTAATATTTAAAATTAAATTACACCTTTTTCTGCCAGGAGCTTTTTAATTTCATCTACCAGTCCTTCTGCTTGAAATTTAGGGATAAACTTATCAGCTTTTACTTTAAGGGTCATATTGTCATTAAAACCACCGCTTAACGATGAGTGCAACATAATATTTAAGCCTTTCATTCGAACATCTGCACGAATTTCAGACGTCAGGGTATAACCATCCATCTCAGGCATCTCAATATCGGATATCAGAAGACTAAATTCTTTTGTTACATCAATACCTTCATCTACTTTCGCTTTTAATATATCCAGCGCTTCTTTTCCTGTTGTTGTAACAACACAGTTAACACCAATTTGTTTCAGGGTTCTTTCAACCTGGTTGCGTGCAACTAATGAATCATCGGCAATTAAAAATGTCATTTTGTTGCCATCTTTATCCAAAAGTTCTTCAGCATTTTCAAGGTGCATATCTTCACCCATAATTTCTGAAAGTATTTTTTCAACATCAATAATTTCAACTAAATTATCATCCACATTGGTTACTGCCGTGACGTAATTATTTCTGCCAATCCCCTTTGGAGGTGCTTTAATATCTTTCCAGTTCATATTCACGATACGTTCAATGGCTCTTACTAAAAAGGCCTGAACCGTACCGTTATATTCAGTAATAATAATAAGATGTTCAGGTGATGCTTCTATAGGGGGTTGTCCTATAGCCGCGGCTAAATCAATAACCGGTAATGTCTTTTTGCGTATAGTGGCTAAACCACGCGTTGCAGGATGAGATTGAGGTATGTTGGTTAAACGCGGACAGGACAACACTTCCTGCACCTTAAACACATTAATGCCAAATATTTGTCTTCCATTTAAACGGAACATCAAAATTTCCAGTCGATTTTCACCTACTAAATTTGTGCGCTTATCAACTTGATCTAAAATACCCGCCACGACAACTCTGCTCCTAGCAATTTATATTACTTAGGTCTTATCGGCGCATTCAGTAAATTACTTGAATATTGTTTCCTCATCTAAAAGTAAAAATAATATGGCATATAGATTGCATTTATTTTGTGTGAAAGTCGTTTAAACCCATAATATGACGTGGTTTTTAGCGAAATTGACGATTCAGGTGAAAAGTGAAATGAAAATACTACAACAATGGATAAATAAGACTCTAATAGTCGTTTTATTGACGGTTGGATCTGTTATTTCCGCGCATTCGAGCTCACTACAAAGCCATAAAAGCATTACCTATGCGGTTAAACAATTTGTAATGCAGCAAAATGTGCCTTTAGAGAATCTTCATGTCACGTTGACTTCACTCAGTGATCGCCTGGTTTTACCAAAATGCGGCAAGTCACTGCAGGTCAGTATGGCTCCTGGCACAAAACTTCAAGGAAATACAAGCCTCGCGGTGAGCTGTGCTTCACCAGAAAAATGGAAAATTCACGTAGCGGCTCATATTGATGGACAGGTAAATGTACTCATTGCACGCCACCCTATTCCTCGCGGGACAATAATTCAAAATGAAGATATGGAGTTTGTACTACGTCGCTATTCGCAGTTGAGTTATGGGTATTATGGTTCAGCTAAATTACTGACGAATATGGAAGCAAAACGGAACATAAAAACTGGCCAGGTACTGACACCAAATTTAGTCAAAGCGCAAAAAATGGTGTTGCGCGGTGAACATATTACAATAATTGCCCAAAATGGCGGCCTCAATTTACGCGTTAAAGGTAAGGCCTTAATGGATGGCAAGATGGGACAAATGATAAAAGTGAAGAATTTGAACAGTAAAAAGCTCATTTATGCTCGCGTCATATCAGCAGGCATAGTGAAAGTTAATTTTTAACTAAAAGTATCGATAAGCTATTGATATTTATATATTATTAAAGAAAGCGCTAAAGTTTTTCAGAATGGAGTCGCTAACTGTAATGAAAGACTGTGTACGTAGGAGTTAACCCATGAATGACATTACGAATATTAATTCAAATCGGGCATCATTGAGTTCAAATCAGAGCAGCTCAATAAAAAGCCGAAATGAAGCAAAAGAAAGCAACCAGAGTTCAGACTCAACCGTTGCAGGGGATCGAGTTACCTTAACCAGTACAGCTTCCCGTTTAAAAGATATAGAACAACAGCTGAGTAATTCATCATCGGTTGATAGTGCTCGTGTCGCTGAAATGCAAACGGCTATTTCAAATGGTGACTATAATGTCGATGCAGATCGTATTGCAGACAAAATGCTCGCCTTTGAAGATTTTATGTCCGAATAATGATGCAACACTCCACTCACTCTATTTCGCTTAAAAACATCCTGTTGATTAGCCAGGATAAGATGCAACAACTCCTGTCCGTACTTCAAAACGAAACCTTAATTTTAGAAAAAAATAATATCGAAGAACTGGAAAAGATAACTCAGGAAAAAATCACCTTAACAGAAGAGATTGAAAAAAATGAACAGCAGCGTATTCATTTTTTAAGTATTCGTTCTCTTAATCCAGATGAGCCTAAACAGTGGCTACAAGATAATAAGTTAATATCTATCTGGTCAAAAATTAAAGAGCTGTCTGAACAAGCTCAAAAGCAAAACCAGATAAATGGATTAGTGATAAATGGTAACCGTCGTCGCGTACAAACTAAAATAGATATACTCAGTACATCAGCACCAGCTGTCGAGCTGACGTATTCGGCATCTGGTGAGAACATTAATCAACATAATTCAAACACTCTCGCTCACGCCTAGTTCTTTTCTTTACCCATGCTCAATATCAATAGTGTACTCGTCAATAATGCACTGGAAATTTTCAATCTTTTAAAAAACATTCAAAAATCAAAACAGTTAATCTCTTTATCATTTTCATCATTACCTCAGTACTGTCTTACTTCATTACTTGAAGTTCATCATGATACAAAAACATTAATATTTGACGAGCCAAATCCACTACCCAGCTCAAAATTAACTGACTCAAAAGCTAAAGCAAAATTCACACTAAAACTGGATCAGTTGCCGATTATTTTTGAAGCAAACATAATCTTAAACAATAATGAATTGCATACAAATTTTCCTAATGAAATATATTACCCACAAAATAGAAATCATTATCGTTTCAGTACAGAATATATAAAAGATATTAGAGCAACCGTATTTTTATCTTCAACCACTCGACTGCCCTGTGAATTATTAAATATATCTTTAGATGGAATTTGTTTACGTTTTTCTTACTCGTATGCCAAATTATTTCAGGTAAATCAGCTGGTTGATGACATTTATATTGAATTACCCAATCAAAATGGCTTTTCGATATCAGCAAAAGTACAAAATGCACGTACAGTAAAAAACTACTCCAACATAGCCGTTGGCTTACAAATACAACAGCAAAAACCCGGCATAGAAAAAGTGATACAGCAATTTATTTTTCAAACAGAGAAGGTCTAAATCTTAACAAATACTAAAATCAATTTTTAAATATAGCTTTCGTATATTGCTATTGATAATATATGCATCCTTGGTCCCCGTAACTCAGCTGGATAGAGTGCCTCCCTCCTAAGGAGGATGTCAGCCGTTCGAATCGGCTCGGGGACACCATAAAAAAAGCAGAAAAAACCACCTAACAGGTAATGCCGATCAGTTAAGGAATTAGTTTTATTCCCCCTCCCTCAGGGAGGGGGCTAGGGAGACGAGCCCATGGACGGGCGAAGGTACGAAGCCACGGATGGCTGAAGGTAGAACAATGCAGGAGCAATTGTCGAGGGAACTATTTATATTCTTAACTGAACGGCTAGACCTAACGGGCGGCTTTTTTTATTGATTATTAAATGAATTATGACGTTAGTTTTTCAATCTTATCAATTAAACGTTTAAAATCCACAGGCTTGGTATCGTAGTCATCACAGGCTGCTTCTATCGCTTTTTCTCTATCACTCGACATTGCATAAGCAGTCAGTGCAATAATAGGTATATTTTCTGTTCCTGAACTCGCTTTTAAGACTTTGGTTGCTTCCCAGCCATCCATAACCGGCAAGCTCATATCCATTAATATTATATCTGGCAACTCTTCTTTTGCTTTATTCACCCCATCCTGTCCATCGATAGCAAGTGTAACAATAAAACCTTTGCGCTCTAAACGACGTGATAACATGTCTCTGTTATCTTCATTATCTTCATTATCTTCAACTAATAATATTTTTGTCATTATTTTAAATATAGTCTCAGCTTTGGTTATACAGATTAGTCTTGAGTTAAATATATATCGCAACCGCTATCGGTTCTTTAGTCAGGCAAGAAATAAATTAACAAAACACAGCATGTTACCGATAAATAAGAATACTGACTAATCTGTTTTGCAGCTTGAAATACCGAAAGGAAAATATGCCGGGCACCATCCTATGAGTGCTGTACCTAAAGGAATTGCGCCAATTGCTCCCCACCAGGACTGATAGTAAACACCTGCACCAATAACTGCGACACCAACAATACCTCTGAGTATTCGATCTGTTTTTCCCATATTACATTTCATTAGTTCATCCTCTTTTATTAGATATAAGTAAAAATCCACGTTCTAAGAACGTGGTTTTGATCTCACCCTATAAGGGTGTATAAAACTGCTCATCCTCTGTAGGTGAGTTCAAGGAGCACTGTAGAACCGCTGCGCGTTTTACCTCAGTGTGCAGTCCATCAGGTACTACTTCGCGTTGCTTAGGTCGCATCAGCACTTCTTCGCTGCGCTCAGGTCGCTAGTGACGGAACGAACAAAAAGGCTAAAAATGATGGATCCGTCACGTTGTGACTTGATCCATCCTACAAATTAAACCTGTACAGATAATATATACAGGCAAGAGCCGTGAACCCGCTCCACGCCCTAAGGACGTGGTTTTATTTTTTAATAATTAGTGACTTATAAATATTTTAGAGTCTTTTAGAATAACGAATTTTTGCATTAAACTTATCTGTTGGTAATACACCGACAGCACGCGTATAGATGCTGTCATTAAGATACCTCATTTCTTCTTCAAGTTCATCCTCTGACAAATCTTTATACCATGCCTTACGTTTACCATTTTCACCAGGAGACCAGCGGTAGCCTCTTTTCTTTAGGACATCTTTACGGTCAAAAGGTGCACCTTCAGCCCATAAACGAATATCCGTACGACGAGCACTTGTTAACAGGTTACTTAAAACAGGTTTACCGCTTTTAGGGAATTTGCGACTCAAAATTTCAATTCCAGCCTGGCAATCTATGGTTGCCCGATGACCTTCATAAAAGAAGCCAAATTTATAGGCAAGAAACTCAAGTTTAACGCCTTCAAAACCTTCTTTATTCCATTCAATATCGGCAATAGAACAGGCCCAGGCAATATCATTAAAATCAGAGAGTAAATTTTCAACAAAAGGACGATCAAAATGCGCATTATGTGCAATAACAATAACCGCTTCAGATAACATTTTAGATACTTGCTCAAGATCAATTGACTGACCTTTTACCATATCATCCGTAATACCTGTTATTTGGGTAATAATTTCCGGAATAGGTAAACCGGGATCTTGAAAAGCATTATAAGCAGGTAAGATACGATAAATATTACCCTCCTTATCAAACTCAAAAGGAACGAGTGCAAGTTCAATAATCTCATCATCATCTGCATCCATGCCGGTAGTTTCAGTATCTAAATAGATACCTATCTTAACGTCATTAGTCGGCTTCTCATTATAAAACTCAACCGGCTCGAAACGTTTAATGACTTTATAATCACCTGTTGCAGCAAGTTCTTCAGCTAATTTTTCGTTGTGTGTTTTATCCATATTATTCTTCTATATTGTTTTAGATTATTTATCATTATTTATTAAGCTGCGGAAATAAAACCAGCCCCTCTTCTGCGTCTTCAAGGTAACTACCAGCATTGTGCACAGGCATAATAACGGAAATGAGAGAGGTTTGATGACTCATTATTATTTTAAATTACTATCAAACCCGCTAAATAATTTTGTTTTCGCTTTTTCATAATCTTTTTTGCTAATGACACCACTATCACTTAACCTGCGTAACATTTTCATTTCACCGGTTAGTTGTTTTTCTTCTGAAACATCCATATGGTTACGAAACTTTTTAATACGTTTCTCAATCACAGTAACAAAGTCGGATAATAATTTTTTTGATGGGTTTCCCGCACTTAATATAACGATAGGAACATGAGCGTTACGAGAATAAAAAATGTGTTTTCTCGAAGTTTTTTTCCAAAAAAAAGTAAGCGAGACCAAACTTCCCACCATACCTATGACCAAAACAATACCAAGATATAAGTTTTTATCGACATTTAATATTCCTGGTAAGATTTTCAATAGCAAGAGCGTAATAAGAAAAAAACCTATGCTATATAGCAGCCACTTCCATGCAATGAGAATAACTTTTTTACTTTCATCTTGTAGTGAAAGAATATCAACAGAATATGATTTTTTCGACTTCTTACTTTTACTGAAAACTTGTAATTCGCGGCCATCAACGAGTTTAATTTGAACATTACAGCCCGATACATTACGTTGTTTTAAAACATATTCATTTTCAGCCATAACATCCTCATTTAAAATGGCACAAGACAGTTTAATCACTACTTCGTGGAGACACTATTTATAACATGAAATAATCTCAAATTCTCCAAATCAACATTGAAAATATCTTTATTTGCCTATAGATATACGGTTTCAACAAGCATATTTAAGAAAATTTGCTCTTTATTGCCTTTACATATTAATGGATAATCCCCATCTCAAATAACCCTCTCCCACTTTTAGGAGCTCCACACGTGAATAAAAGCATTATCACGAATAGTTTAGCCATTTTAGTCGTTATTGCCGGCATTACTCTGAAAAATGAGCTTGTATTAACAATCGGTCTCTTTGCCTTATCCGGCGCCATTACTAACTGGCTTGCAATTCACATGTTATTTGAGAAAGTCCCGGGTCTATATGGATCTGGTGTCATTCCTGCTCGTTTTGAAGATTTTAAAATTGCCATTCGGAATCTTATGATGGAGCAATTTTTTACTGAAGAAAACATAGACCGTTTCTTGCGTGTTTCTGATGGTATTAAACCCGATCTTCATTTGGCACCCGTTATAGAAAAAGTAGATTTAAGCCCATCTTTTGATACCTTAATAAAAGTTATCATGGAATCTTCATTTGGCAGCATGTTGGGCATGTTTGGCGGTGAAAAAGCACTAATACCATTAAAAGAACCGTTCATTGAGAACATGAAAAAATCGCTTATCGAGATGACTCAGTCAGAGACTTTTCTTGAGTTATTAAGAGATGAGCTCGAACAACCCGATGTAATGAAAGATATTCGTGAAAAAGTCGAAGATATTATTGAAAAACGTTTAGAAGAACTCACTCCACAGCTGGTCAAAGAAATCATTCAAGATATGATTAAACAGCATCTTGGCTGGTTAGTAGTATGGGGTGGTGTATTTGGTGGCTTAATTGGCCTAGTCGCAGCTTTAATCACCGTATAATTATTTATAAGCAAAAATGCTTTTAGATTCTTCTCTGATTAGTTTTTCAAATACTGAACTTGGCCTCATCGCACTGATATTTATGTGGACAGGTTTTGTTCGCAGTGGCCTGGGGTTTGGTGGTGCAGCATTAGGCTTACCTTTAATGCTTTTCATTTATAACCAACCCATTTATTGGTTGCCTATTATTGGATTACATTTATTATTTTTCACCTCATTAACCCTCCGCTCACGTTTAAATGATGTTGACTGGAACTACCTGAAAAAATCCAGCATTTATATCATTCCTCCTGCTCTAATCGGTGTATTGGGTTTAATTACCCTACCCAATAATTGGCTAATCATTTTCATATATTCGGTTACATTATTTTATGCCGTAACTTGGTTTTTGAACATGAATATTCGCAGCAACAATAAATGGTTAGATCGATTTTTACTGGCCATGGGAGGATATGTTGCTGGAACCTCACTCACAGGGGCACCGTTAATGGTTGCCGTGTACATGCGAAATGTTGCGGCACATCAATTGCGTAATACGCTATTTGTTTTATGGTTTATCCTGGTGACAATTAAAATGACAACGTTTAAAGCTTTAGGTATTGATATACACGTTTTAACTGCCATTTATCTTTTACCGGTTGCAGCCATTGGACATATCATTGGTATAAAAACCCACGATTTGATTCTAAAAAATGATCAGCAGTTTAAGCGTATCATTGGTGCAGTGCTTATAGTTATTAGTATTTTGGGGCTGACTCAGGTTAACTTTTAAGTTTTGGCTGTAACTCATCGTCCAGGCTATATACCTTTTCACTTCCATCTACCGGACTAACAAACGACAATTTAAATGCCGTTAGTTGTAAATCTGTATTTTCATTTTCATCTCTTTCTGCACCATATAATCTATCTCCAACAATTGGAAATCCAGCGCCAGATAAATGCAATCGAATTTGATGTTTACGTCCGGTTTCAATATCAACCTGCAATAAAGATTGATCATTCACTTTATCGTATTGCAATAATGTCATGTGAGAAACCGCAGATTTATTATCAATTTCAGCGTCAAACGTAACCCGTTTATCAGGGAACAAACCATGAACAATAGCTTTGTACTGTTTTGTTATTCTTTTTTTCTGGAACAGCTCAGCCAGTAATCTGGCTGTTTTTTTCTTATGCGCAATTAATATTAATCCAGAAGCAAACCGATCAAGTCGATGAATAATAAAAGCAGGTCGTTGAGGTTCAAGATTTTTCTCAACCCAACGATTGATAGCACTGTGGTCACCCCACTTGCTTCCTTGAGACAACATACCTCGAGGTTTATACCAGACACTGTAATCACTTTCATCTGCGATGAGGATAGCAGCATCGACAACATCATTAAGAATAGCGGCATCAAAATAAAAGTGTAATGTTGTTCCAGCACCAAGTTTTTTACTATGGCGACGCAAACGATGTGTACCTTTATTATCAGTAAGCCACACAGCACCCTTTTGCATTGCCTGTTTTATTTTTTGCCTGGAAAATCCTGTTTCAGATGATAATAACTCAACAGAATTAGCTGTATCATTAATAATATCAATATGATATTCGTGGTGTTCGGAAGACAATGTATTCTCTCTATGACTTATGTCGTTCTATATAGTTAGTATTATACACATATAGAAAGAAAAAAAGACGGCATAAGAGCTATGCCGCCAAACGGAGAAGCACTACATTACTATTTTAAAATACAAACTTTTTAGCACCACCTTGCTTTTGTACTGCTGATGTTATTGCTTGATCCATGGTTGCAACACTGGGAGCATTCATTTCTTTTTTTCGTCCAGCAACATATTTACTACGTTCCTGCGACAATCTGCCGATCTGCTTCTTGATTTCTTTACGTTCATTAACCATATTTTCAATATAATCTTTACGTTTTCCTTTAGACATTTTACGTAATTCAGCAGGAAGCTCTCTCTCTTCTATTTTATCAAGTTCAACTTTTCCAGTTTCCAAGGCATCGACCAAATCCCATTTTGAATTGTCATACATAGCTGAGGCTTTTGCTTGTACACGTTTAGACAATAATGCTGAGGAAATCGATTTACTTTTTTTATCTTGCTCTCTCTGCCGTCTTGCTTTTGCACGACCTTTTGCACCATAAGGTACATATGTCTTATTTAATTTTTCATTCAAAATTGCAATTTGATTATCTTGTGGCGCATTGATATGTGCAATTTTATGGTTATGATCAATACTCATATATTCACCACCCGCCAGTAATGCACCATCTTTCCAGCCTGAGTTAGCACCCTGTTGCTTGTTACCAGCATGGATTGTATTGATTGTAATACCTTTTTGTTTTGCTAGAGCAATGGCTTGCTTATAAGAGACAGGACCTTGTGTGAATGGCTCGTTACCTGCAATAAATATAGCTTTAATATCACCATCCGATTTACTCCACGGCAAATCTGTTACCGCAGTCTTAATGGCATAACCACAATACTCACTGCCGCCATTCGTTGTTAAAGAAAATAACGCTTCGGATACTTCATCTAACTCACCTGTTAAACCGGATACCTGGCGAATAAACCCGGTATCAGATGACAAGCGACTATTACCATATTCATAAACAGCAACTTCTAATGTAGGTTTAACACCATCTCTTTCTGCTTTAGAAAATTCATTTACAACCTGCCATAATTGATTGCGTGTTTGATCGAGCAAACCATTCATACTGCTACTCGTATCAAGTAAAATGGCTAATTGAATTTTCGGTTTTTCAGTTATATTAAGATTTACGTTGGCAACTGCTGTTTTTTGAATAAATGGATAAAATCCAACAACAACTGCGGTAATAACAAAAAGTCCTATAGCTAATATTTTGTTTTTCATTTTAACATCCTCCATTAGGATTAATTAATTTAGATACGGCAATTTCAGCAGCGCGATGCGCATGTTTAAACTTGTCATCATTTATTGGGGATACAAGATCAGATTTATTCTTACCGATAAAGTTTTTCGGAATAAAAACAAACAGCGCTTGCATAAGAAAGAAGCACCAGAAAGATAAAAACACACTATCTGAAATTAATAGTGCCCAAACAGCAACAACCAGACTCATCCCCATTAACGTTAAATCGATTAATGCTGAAAAAATGCTATTGTAAAAGTACAAGGATCGTATAATCCAAATAATAAATATCTGGATAATGATATAGAGAAGAAGAGAAGGAATGAAAATAAGTGACGTCAATGTTATTGCAAACCAGGTTGAAATCACCGTTACCTTGCCAACGCGTTCATCACTACGTAAAAACAAATAAATAATATATGCTAATGACACGCCAGCCACTAACATCCTGAATATATTGCTATTCAGAAAGTACGACATTGTTGTAAATATCACAGCAACGACAATACTGATTATTAAAGCAAAACCGACCCCCTCAAAAAATGTTGCTTTTTTCATGATGCGCTCCTTGCTTGTTTTTCTTTCAGAAAAGCCATCTCAATTTCATCTTTATTAATCGCCATGCTTATATTCTGATATGAGTCATTACTGTTCATAAGAGAGTCATCACTAATAAGTAAATCCAGTTTTTGCTGCATAGCTATTAATCTTGATTTGTTTTCATCAATTCGCGTTTTTAATTCTTTTTTATGTTTGTCTAATGAGTTCAGTTTTGATTTAAGGTGTTTTTCATAACGTTGCATCTCAAGCTTTCTTTTAACCTGACTACGTGCCAGCTCAGCTTCATCCGATTCAAAGCAAATATCTAACTCCTGATCAACTTGTTGAATGTTTTCTTCCAGTTCCTTAATCTTTAATTCAGATTGTGAATACTCATTCTGTAATGATTTCATATGCTGTTCATCGTTATGAACATCATCTTCCATTTCTCGCAGAGCTTGCTTCAGCAACACATCAGGTTCTTCAATACGATCTAAGACTGCGTTAAAATCTGCACGAAAAAGTCGGCTAATTCGAGTTATTAGTGCCATTTTTTATTACCTCATCTATTTTTAAGTAGTAAGCTCATATCACCCGTTAAATATATTCAGGCAATGTTTGTATTTATATCTTGAATAAATTCTAGGTTGCATGAGGTAATTACAGTAGGCAGGTTTATGTAAAACATTTTGCTGGAAATTTACATAAAATTTACATAAATCGTGCAGCACTTGAAGCAGTAAAACTGGTAGTCTATCGACTACTATGTCAGATAAAGCAAATATACTAATAATCGAAGATGAAGAAGCCATTCGCACAGGACTTATTGATGTTCTGATTTTTCATGGTTTCTCAACAGACTTTGCAGCCGATGGAAATAGCGGACTAGACAAAGCCCTTACGGGGAAATTTGATCTTATTCTTCTTGATGTCATGTTGCCGGGAATGGATGGCTTTGCTATCTGTGAAGCAATTCGTAAAGAAGACCGTGAGCAACCTATTATTATGCTAACGGCAAAAACAGCTGATGAAGACATCATCCAGGGCTTACAGCTAGGCGCTGATGACTATGTAGCTAAACCCTTTTCTATTGCACAGCTAATCTTACGTATTCAAGCGGTTTTAAGACGTTCCGGATTAACTCAGGAAGCTGACCATATAATAGAACTTGGAAGTACAAAAAAGAACAATTATATACAAATCGATACACGCAATTTATCTGCTATTAAAGATAATAATGATATTCATTTTACCCGACGTGAAATGGATATATTACTTTATCTCTCTAATAACACTGATCGACCTGTGCCCCGGGATGAATTACTCAATAAGATATGGGGGTATGCAAAAAACCTGGACATCGAAACCCGAACTGTTGATATCCATGTTGCCAAGTTACGTAGAAAAATGGAAAACGATCCATCTAATCCCTGCCATCTCGTTACCATTCGAGGTGCAGGATACAGATTAATGGTGGATTAATATGATTAAAAGCAAACTCGCTACATGGGATAAAAAACGATTACGCTTCGTCTTGATTTTATTTTTCCTGGCTTTAGCTATCCCGACAGCAATTTTAATATTAAAAGCATATAGCCAACTTAAATGGGAAGCTTTTCATCACTATCGCTCACAGGCTGAAGAACTCTCAACCCGGATAAACCTTCGGTACAGGGAGTTAATTGAAATAGAAAGTGCGCGTGCATTTACTGACTATTCATTTCTTAATGTTGCTAAAAATAATAGCGAACAATTTCTACAGCGCTCCCCACTTTCAGCATACCCGGTTAATTCAAAATTCCCTGGTATCGTCGGCTATTTTCAAATTGATAATCATGGACAATTCACAACACCATTATTGCCCCCCGTTACAGCCATTCAATTATCGCAGAATAAAAATTATGGGCTTTCTGCCATTGAAAAAACAGAGCGTAAAAACCTTCAAAACATTATTTATCAAATCCTTAATAAAAACAAACTTGTTAACAAATCAACAATCCAGGTAGCAAAACAAAAAAACATTCCTAAAACTGAAGAAGTAAATAAAGCTATTGCAGGAGAAAGAAACTCTTTTGAGTTAAAAGATCAGGTTATAGCAAGCCCAGCTAAACCTTCACCGGAAAATCTGTCATCTCAATCTGCTGTAAGAGTAACCAGCTCAGATAAAATTGAAAATGAACCACTTATTACTGCACAGACCGCATTTGATAATTTAAAAACACAGAAAAAACATGTCCCACGAGAGAGGAAGTCTAAAGCATCTTCAAAAGGTAGACCGCGCGTAGAAGACCTCAAGCTGGAAAAACAATATCAAAAAGAATCTCAAAAACAATTACTTGCTTTATCAAAAAAACAAAAAAGAAAAAAAATAGTTAGGCGCCGTATCGAAAGCAACGTCTTACCTTCATACCCTGCTTTGCTTCAAGAAAAAAAGAATCAGACTGGAAAAAAAGATGCTGAATTACGTGTAAATATGTTTGAAAGTGAAATTGATGCATTTGAATTTAGTTTACTGGAAAGTGGACAATTTGTTTTATACCGTAAAGTATGGCGCAATGGCTTACGATATATTCAAGGGTTATTGATCAACCGCAATATTTTTATTGATTCTGTAATAGGTCATTCCTTTTATAAAACCAATGTATCAAATGCCAGCAAATTAACAATTGCATATCAGGGAGATATATTGTCGACCTTTAAAAGCAAATCATCACCTCGGTTTTACGCTAGTGATTACAGCTCAAGTGATTTTGATTCAACTGATTTTAATATACAGGGAAACCAGCAACTACAAGGTACCTTACTATTACAAAATAAGTTATCCGCTGCCCTTGGACAGATTGAGCTGATTTTTAGTGTTAATAATTTACCTGCGGGACCTGGCGCTTCTGTTGTTACCTGGTTATCAGTTATTCTATTACTTATATTATGCGGTGGTTTTTTTATTCTGTATTTACTCGGTCTGAAACAAATAAAGTTAGCCAGACAACAACAGGATTTTGTTTCAGCAATTAGCCACGAGCTTAAAACCCCTTTAACCTCGATTCGAATGTATGGTGAAATGTTACGTGAAGGATGGACAACAGAAGATAAACGCCAACAGTATTATGATTATATCTTTGATGAGAGCGAACGTCTTACACGCTTAATTAATAATGTCCTGCAACTTGCAAGAATGACACGAAATGAACTGCCGGTTGATTTGAAGGAATATACTGTAGCAGAACTTATTGATACCGTTCGTTCAAAAATAAGCTCTCAACTTGAGCGAGCGGAATTCAAACTTTCTCTTGCTTGCGATGATTCAGTTAAGAATATGGAAATGCTTGCAGATTCAGATTATTTTATTCAGATAATTATCAACCTGGTTGATAATGCGATTAAATTTTCATCTAAGTCAGAAAAACAACAAGTTGATATTTCTTGTCATGTTTTACGAAACAATAATATCCAGTTCACTATTCGTGACTATGGGCCGGGTATAAATAAAGATCAGATGCGTAAAATATTTGATTTGTTTTACCGAACCGAAAATGAATTAACACGCGAAACGGTGGGTACAGGTATTGGTTTATCACTGGTACAACAACTGGTTAGTTCTATGCATGGAAAAATAGATATCATCAATAAAGAACCAGGTGCAGAATTTCAAATCACTTTCAAAAGTATCTAGCTCAGCTCATTACACTAACTATCAATACAACCTTTACCCACATTGATAATAAAATAAAACCGGATAATGCAAAAGCATATAAACGATGCAATATGTGGTTGTAGGTCGTATGGATGTAAGAATGAATATAACGAGTAGTCACAAATGCCCATGCATGGATAACAAAATACTCTGCACTCTGATCAAGCATTATTGCAATAGCACATACAGCATAAAACAAAACAGGCAACTCAAGTAGATTACCGTAGTTTTGGCTAATAGCGATAACATTATCAGGTAGTTCACCACCTCGGTTTAACTTAAAATATCGTGGTGAAATTTTTCGTAAGCGAACTGCTTTCACACGCACCAGCAGCATCAGATACATTATAAAAAACGTCAAAAGAACTAACGCGGCCATTGGGTAAACTAAAGAATATATTTGCATTATTACTCCCTGTAGTAAAAATCCACGTTCTAAGGACGTGGTTTTATTTTTTAATAAATTTATATCATAAATTAAAAAAAGACATTAACGGGTAAAACAGCTTTTATCAATTCATTAATATTGTTAAAGGTCTCTTCACGATAACTGTTTTTCCGATAAAGCATTCCGATTCTACGATTGGGTTTCGGATCACTAAACTCTATATATCGAATTTCATCTGCTTTTCTTGTTTTGGCCGGTACCGCTAATTCAGGAATTAACGTCATACCCATTCCCTCACCCACCATATGCCGTAATGTTTCTAAACTTGTGGCATGATATTGACCGTCTTCTTTTACACCCGCTAATAAACATACGTCTAAAATATGTCCACGTAAGCAATGCCCTTCTTCGAGTAACAATAATTCCTGGTTTGCAATATCTCCCAGATTTATCGCTTTCTTCTTAGCCAAAGCATGATCTTTTTTTACCGCCAGACGAAATGGCTCTCTAAATAAATCAAGTTCTGTAAATTCATGTTTTTCGATGGGTAATGCTAATATAAGAAAATCGAGTTCCGCTTTTTGTAATTTTTCCAATAGCACATGAGTTTGATATTCATAAAGCCAAATCTTTAATTCTGGAAAGGATTTATTTAATGGTGGCATGATGACTGGCAATAGGTATGGCGCAATAGTTGGAATAATTCCTACCCGCACATCCCCCACCATGGGATCCTGATAAAAATTAGCAACATCCTTTATAGTACGAATCTCAGCTAAAACAGTGCGTGCATGCTTTACTACTGCTTCACCTGCCTCTGTCATTGAGACCTGCCTATTATTTCTTTCTACCAGTAAAACACCGAGTTCTTCTTCCAGTTTTTTTAACTGGCCACTTAATGTAGGTTGACTGACAAAACACCGCTCAGCAGCGCGATGAAAGTGCCGCTCTTCGTCTAGCGCAATTAAGTACTCAAGATCTCTTATGTTCATGCACACCTCTAATCCATTCAATCCCATTGATAGGATACACCTATCATATTAGTAGATATAAACGATTTTATCAATCAAACATATTTCCGGATAATACTCCCGTGCTTAAGGCAAAGGGTTCTAAACCATGCCTTACAACCTGTTTTAGTGAATACACTAAAAATTTTTAAAATATTAAAGAGGAAAATAAAATGGAAAATCGTCAAGGTCAAAATGTTCCACAAGTTACATTTCGTACTCGTAAAAACCACGAATGGGTAGATGTTACTACAAATGAAATTTTTAAAGACAAAACAGTTATTGTCTTTTCATTACCCGGTGCGTTTACACCAACTTGTTCATCTACTCATGTACCACGTTATAACCAGTTAACACCAACCTTTAAAGAAAACGGTGTAGATCAAGTTATTTGTGTTTCAGTTAATGATGCTTTTGTTATGGGCGAATGGCAAAAAGATCAACATGCCGATAATGTAACATTTTTGCCTGATGGAAATACTGACTTTACTGACGGTATGGGCATGTTAGTTGACAAGGAAGACCTTGGCTTTGGAAAACGTTCATGGCGTTATTCTATGCTGGTTAAGAACGGTGTAATTGAAAAAATGTTCATCGAACCAGATGTACCAGGCGACCCGTTTGAAGTTTCTGATGCAGATACAATGTTGAATTACATTGCTCCTAATGCAGAAAAACCTAAAGATGTGACAATTTTTACTCGTCCAGATTGTGGCTATTGTGCACGTGCAAAAGCGAAACTTAATGAAATGGGCATGCCATACGAAGAGCTTATTTTAAACCGTGATTACACTGAAGCTACATTACGTGCAGTAGCGGGTATCTCAAGTGTCCCTCAGATATTTATTGATGGTGACTACGTGGGTGGTGCTGATAGCTTAGATGAATATTTTTCTACTGATAAAGCAGCATAAATAATAAAGGGGCATACAAATATTGTATGTCCCTTTTTATTCTATTTTATTTTATACCTAATTTACTTAAATCCAGTTGTCCATTTTTCATCGGCGGACACCAAAAGTAAGCACCAGTGATAGGTTTGGTAAAATTAAAAAGAGCATCCTGAATACCATCATCAAGACCTATCATTCTGTTTAATACTGCCTCAAAGGCATCAAATGATTTTCCAAATGAAACAAAAATTAACCCACCAGCCATACCTTCCATCCACGGCATTGAACGTCGAAGCATAAACGCTTCTGGCTCAAAGTTTTCCTGAGCGCTTCTTTTTACATGTGCAGATTCTGGTGCAGAATCAAATTCTTCATTATCACTTACATGACGTCCAATCGTATTATCTCGTTCCTCTTCAGACATCAAATCCAACATATTAAAATCATGAACCCACTGTTGTACCGCAACAAAACTGCCACCATCCAATCCATCACCCTGTCCTTGTATAATGGCCACATTTACGGCTTCATCACCCTCAGGATTTTCGGTTCCATCTTCATAACCACTCAAGTCACGATTCTTGTCATACTGGCAACCTTCTACAATATCAGACAACTCAAATGCAGAAATTAATAATTCTTCTAACATTCTTGAACGATGTAATAACTCACCTCGATCATTTCCACGTAACCACAACCACAACGCGCAAGGTGTGGAAGGAATATCTAGCCCGGGAGAAGTACTAACAGGCATCTGGTGCAGGCCGTTAATTTCTGCATCAAGCGCCATTGTTAACGACAAACCTAAACCAACGACCGTTGACTGCCCATCAACAACTTCTTGCAGTTCTATCAAGCAGTCTTTCACAGCTTCGGGGTTAACTAAATCAAATGACATATAGCGTGCAAGCTGGTTTTCATCCGATAAAATGCCATTTTGAATTGTCGTCATGGATATCCTCTCTTGAGATTAAAGTGGTTTTAAAAAAACTAAATTCAATCATGTTCTCGTGTCAGTTTACCCATCTATCAATATAAATTAAAACAAATCATTCTTTACATTACAGATGATAATGATTATTATTTAGATTATCGTTTGTTAAAATATTAAGATAGAGAATCATCGTGAAACACATCATTTTGTCAGTAGCAGTATTATTAAGTTTAGTCAGTGAAAACAAGCTCTTAGCATCAAATTCAGAAGATCATGAACCTGCTCAAATCACCATAGGAGAACGATTATTTCTTGAAACACGCTTTGCTCAAGCTTTCTACGCCAGACCGAAAATGGCCGATCCTGCTTTGAGTAAAACAATTACGGTTGGTGGCACTTTAAAAAGTCCATTTTCCGGTAAAACAATGAGTTGTCGTGCCTGTCACATGGTCGATGAACATAAAGACACTCCTGCTGCAGGTATGCGTAGCTATAGTGATTACGCTAAACGCCCGCCCGTTCCAAATCGTGGTGATACCGCATACACATCAGGACGAAACTCTATGTCCATGGTAAACATCTCCCATCCATACCAGGCGCGAAAAGATCAAGGCGCTGTTTTTCACTATGATGGCGAGTTTAACAGTATGGAAGATCTTGTACGTGCAACCTATACCGGACGCAACTTTGGCTGGCTAGCTGGCGAAGAAAAAATCGCGATAGAGCATATTGCAAAAATTATTCGTAAAGACAATGGCGAAGGAGAACTCGCGCAAGAATTTGGTGGACGCTACTCAACTTTGTTAAAAGGAACAGATAAAAATGTAGCCGAAAAATTTAAGTTACCAGCTAAATACAGAATAGATGTTTTGCAAGCAACAGACAAAGAAATATTTAATACGGTAGCTAAATTAGTAGCTGCCTACGTGACCAATCTAACATTTCAAATTGATAACGAAGGAAACTATGTAGGAAGTCCTTACGATGCTTTTCTGAAAAAAAATCATCTTCCACAACAGCCAAATAAAAATGAATCAGCAAAAGCCTACAGTTCACGCTTGTTAAAAGAGATCAATAATTTGAAACAACCTCTTTTTGTTATAAAAGATGAGGGTAAATTTTCTAGCCACAAACAAGAATTTATTTTTTCAAAAAAAGAATTACGAGGAATGAAACTATTTTTTGGCAAAGGCACTAAAAACACAACCGCTGGTAATTGCGTAAGTTGCCATACAGCTCCACACTTTTCTGATTTTGGTTTTCATAACACGGGCCTGGCTCAACAAAATTATGATGAACTTCATGGCATAGGTGCATTTAAGAAATTGTTGATTCCTGGATTAATCGAACGTAATAAAAATCATAATAAATTTTTACCAGCAACAGCAAAACATCCGACAGCAAGTTCTCGTTTTCGTAGCATCGCCGCAAAAGATAAACCAGGTTATACCGACCTTGGCTTATGGAATGTTTTTGCCAATCCAGATATGCCCGCACCACAGAAAAAATTAAAAAACATCATCTGTCTGCAAAATAAAACATCGGCAAAAAATTCATGCTCAACAACCGCATTGTTAGATAAAACCATTGCAGCCTTTAAAACACCGGTATTAAGAGACTTAGGCCATTCAAACCCATATATGCATAGCGGACAGTTTGATAACCTGCAACAAGTTGTGCAATTTTATATAGCAAGCAGTGCACAAGCAAAAAATAATAATTTAAGAAATTCTGAAAGCCCATTGAGAGAAATAAATTTATCTGCAAAAGATCTGGAGCCTATTGTCGCTTTTCTAAAATCACTGAACGAAGATTATGACTAAAATATGTACTAAAACGTACAGATCTTCTGTATTTAAATAACTATACTTAAGCCAAGTACCCATTGTTAAATGCAGGAATAGACAATGCAAAGAGCTACCGCAGAAAAAGAATTTATCCCCGAATTTATAACAGCCTACCGTGGCAGTTTTACCTCTATGATGCGTTGGCCGCATTTAGATGGTTTTTGGGATGTGTTAAAACAACAAGCAGATGATAATTGGTACATCTATGCTGTAGGAGAACAGCCTCCTGAAGCACCTGCCTCTAAAGACAAGCTCCTGTCCTTTATTAAAGAAATAGATGTTTTGTTACATAAAGACCACGATGAAGACTATTGTGGCATTGTTTATACTGATGACAAAACCACCCCTTTATTCATAAAGATCTTCGATCCAAATAATCTCGGTGTCTCCTGTGGTTTTAGTGACAATCCACCAATGCCTGGTTGGATATTATCGAAGCTTCAGCCCGTCGAATTAGAAGCAGCATTAAACCCACCCAATAATCGGCGTCGTTGGTGGAAAAAAATATTTGGCTAAAAACTCAATCGCTGCTCTTAAGCTTTCTATTAAAGATCATACAAAAAATTCTTACTCCATATCATAGAGATAACCTAGGGTATGCCTCAATAAAAAAGGGGGCTACTTTCCGGTATAATTATTAATCAGCTTTGCACAACAGCTCTGTTGTTTAAATTGAGAATTAATTTATGCCGCACACCAATACATGGGAAAAAAAGGGGCTACTTCGGAAGTTCACCGGAAATATCCAGCCTGAGGAAATCCTATCTTCAAATTTTGCCCTGCATGAACATCCCAGTTTTGCGAAAATTTCATACCTTATTAATGACTTTTCTGAAATAACCAGTGTATCACTCGATACCAACCACACAAAAATATATGCTTCAACGGACGATATAATCTCTGCGTCTAAAGGCAAACTTAATATTGCGATAGTCGTCAATCAAGATGCCCTTGTTGATCTGGCAAATAGCTATCGTAATGAAATGAAAAATCGATTATTTAAATGTGAAATATTTGAAACAGTCGTCGATGCGCGAAAATGGGTTGAATCCTAAAATAGCGCATATAACGAATCAAGACTGTTCCTTCAATCTATTCGAATAACTCTACAATAGAAAAGTAGAAACAAAAAATATCACGCGTTAACGTAAGCCTTTGATTTGTATGGTGCGCCTGGCACGATTCGAACGTGCGACCGCTCGGTTCGTAGTTGAGATCTTTTACTTGCCTAACATGTTGATTTATAAAAGGTTTCAGCATTATATTCCCCCTATAAAAACGTCTACTTCGAGCTGTAAGTGCTTGTTTTATATAAGTTCGGAAATATCTATAGGGGGGATAAGAAGCACTTTTTTCTTTATGGGCCCTCGCCAGAACTGAAGTAAGTTTTACACATAAATTTATGCTCTAAAATTGCTTCGCTCAAATAAATGAATTATTAAATGGGCATCTGACTTGATTGATATGAATAACAAAATAAGCGAATAGCAGCTCGACACAATAAGCGAATAATGGTACAACCTAATAAGCGAATATTAACACGGCATAAAAAGCGAATTACAGGGTAATTAGTCATGGCTACGCCATCAGAGAAACTAGCAGAATCCCTTGAGATTCTACATAAACTTCAAGAGCAAGGCAGGATTGCCATACGCTCGAGGGATTTAACACGAACCCACCGCGAACGCCTATGCAAGAATGGCTTCCTGCAAGAGGTCATCAAAGGCTGGTACATTCCCGCTCGCCCCGATGAAACTACTGGAGAAAGTACGGCATGGTATGCCGCATTTTGGCCGTTTTGTGCTGACTATCTTGGACACAGTAAAGACAAAGATTGGTGCCTTTCGCCCGAGCAATCCCTCTTATTACATGCTGAAAATTGGACGGTACCGAAACAACTGTTACTGCGCGCCACTAAGGCACGGAACCATATCACTGCCTTACCATATGGTACATCGCTACTCGATATTCGAGCATCACTACCCGATAATAAGGATATTATTGTAAAAGACGGGCTACATTTATTCTCACTGTCAGCTGCATTAATTGCCTGCGCACCAGGGTTTTATAAACAAAATCCCACCGATATGCGTGCCGCATTATCAATCGTAGGTGATGCATCAGAAGTGTTGAATCAATTACTAGAGGGTGGGCACAGTACCATTGCAGGACGACTGGCGGGAGCTTTTAGAAACATTGGTCGTGATCGTATTGCAGACGACATTGCTAATGCTATGCGTGCAGCAGGCTATGAAGTCCGTGAAAATGATCCTTTCGATACTCAAATCCCAGTAGCACTTGCTGCACGAGAACAATCCCCATACGTTAATCGTATCCGTTTAATGTGGCAGGCCATGCGAGGTGAAATTATCGAACGTTTCCCTCCCGCCCCTGGCCTACCAAAAGATATTAGGGCGTACCTTAAGCACGTCGAGGATATTTACACTACTGATGCTTATCATTCCTTATCAATAGAAGGTTACCGCGTGAGCCGAGAACTAATTGAGCAAGTTCGCAGTGGGAGTTGGAATCCAGATACTAATCCAGAAGATCAAAAACACAAAGATGCATTGGCAGCACGAGGATACTGGCAAGCCTATCAAAAAGTTCATGATAGCGTTGAACAAGTATTGCAGGGGGATGCTGCTGGTACTGTCGCAGATGATGCGCATCGAATTTGGTATAGAGAGATGTTTGCCCCAGGTGTCGCGGCAGGTCTTTTGCGTCCGGCGGATCTTGCAGGTTATCGTAACGCACCTGTTTATATACGTCGATCAATGCATGTACCACCAAGCCGTGAAGCGGTACGCGATGCAATGCCTGCACTTTTTGATTTACTACGAGAAGAAACTGAAGCCTCCGTTCGTGTGGTGCTAGGACATTTTATTTTTGTATACATCCATCCCTATATAGATGGTAATGGTCGCATGGGACGATTTTTAATGAATGTGATGTTGGCCGGTGGAGGATATCCATGGACAGTCGTTCCAGTAGAAAAACGTGATGATTATATGGCGGCATTAGAAGAAGCGAGTGTTAACCAAAATATCATACCGTTTACCAATTTTCTCGCACAACTTGTTGATGACGGACTAAAAGGTAGATCTGCACCAAAAATACCCGAATAAAATAATCACTTACTTGGAAATGCAAAAATAAAATCTCGGAGTGTTGGTTTCACTAAGATGTATATTTTATTTAAAACTATGTGCGCTAGTCGTATATAGATATTTTCGAGAAGAAACTCTAATCATTTTATCAATACTATATATATCATGTAGATAAATTTACCTATACCAGAAAGAAATATTGCGCTTGTGGGATTTAAAAAGGGGTGTAGCCTTTTCATATAAATCGCAGAGGAAGCATTATGAAAACACTTTCATTCATTAAAAACATCACAAAAAATTGTTTAACTGACTTTTTAATTAGCTGTCTTATCAGTATAACTTTTACCATTATTTTAACGGGAAACATAATAACTTCTGAAATATATAATTCGATATCAATCGAAAATATTTTAGAAGATGCTATCAGCAAAAAAAATCCTATGGTTTTAAAGGGGACGGAGGGATTAAAAATTAACCAATCATGGGGAAGCTATACATTAAAAGCATATTTCAAGTTCACCCTGCAATATCCTGACATCTAAAACAAAAAAGGCTCACGCGTTAACGTAAGCCTTTGATTTGTATGGTGCGCCTGGCACGATTCGAACGTGCGACCGCTCGGTTCGTAGTGGCTAAAAGGTATTATTTAATCATTTAAAATCAACAACTTAAATAGCTCCGCCCTCAGCCTAATTTCTGCCAAGACTCGCTGATACTCGTAGTGAGTTTATTTAACTCTACAAAACCTAGGTATAATTTGCCCATTTGTAATTAATATCGCTATACTAATTATTAAAAAATAAACGAAATATATGCCCCTCCCCATATGATTCGCACATCTACTATTTTTAATAATCTTCATCAGATTGATCTTTATCAAGGTTTGTTTCTCTAGATCCTGTAATCTTGAGACAATTACAAGGGTATTTTATTTTGGAGAAATAAGTAATGACTATTTCTGATCATATGACCAATGAACACAAACATTGTGATGTTTTTTATTTGCAAGCAGAGAAAGCGGCTTCAGAAGGTGATTGGGATACCGCGCGTCAGGCTTATCATAGATTTTGTCAGTCGATGGAACAACATTTTTCAATGGAAGAAAAAGTATTATTTCCGGATTTTGAACAAGCGCATGGTAGTGAAATGGGACCGACTCAGGTTATGCGTCATGAGCATGAACAAATGCGTAGCTTGATGGATTCTGCACAACAGGCATTAGACACTGAAAACAAAGATGACTTTTTAGGTGAAGCTGAAACATTGCTGATGTTTATGCAACAACATAATGCTAAAGAAGAAATGATGTTGTACCCAATGGCTGATCAGATATTAGCAGCACAAGGTGAGCAAGTTATTTCAAGAATGCAGGCGATTGCCGAAAATTAAGTGGAAAGATAAATGGCAAAAGAGTACTTGATGGATGCAAGAGATATGGAGCCACCAGAACCATTAATACATACTCTGGAAATACTTGATGATCTTAAAGAAGGAGATTATTTAAGGTTTCTTCATCGTCGTGAACCTTTGCCATTATACGACAACCTTAATCAAGCAGGATTTTCATACATCACCTGTGCGGATAGTGATGTTGCCTACGAAGTATTTATTTGGAATAAAGATGATATTGAAGCGCAGTCAACGATTCAAAGCCAAATCCAATCAGTAAACCTTAAGGTACATTTTTCCAGTATAAGTAACCTTGACTCATGAATAATGCTTCACTTGCGTTGTCGCAGTCACCTCCACTTTCTGTCCCACTCAGATTTTTTCTTACTGCTCCGCTATTTGTTATTGCATGTGGTGTAGTTTTATTTTGGTATGGCGCTGAGGCTTTTGAAAGTCGCTGGCATCCTGCAGTCTTAGCTGCAACTCATTTTCTAACATTAGGCTTTCTAGCCATGATCATGATGGGAGCGTTACAGCAATTAACACCTGTATTAATGGGTGCTCAGATTTCACATCCCGTATTATTGAGTACAGTTACTCATCTTTTACTGACTACTGGTACATTATTATTAACGGCTGCCTGGTTATGGCAACAACCCTCTTTATTTAGCTTTGCAGGGATATTACTGGGGTTGGCAATTTCGCTCTTTATAGTTGTGTTGTTATTTTCTTTAAGCAAAGCGCGTTCAGGCTATGCCACAGTATATGCCACAAGGATCGCTTTGATCGCTTTTGCAATTACAATGACATTAGGTGTTTACCTGGTGATGGGGTATAGCGGAAGTGAACTTACGCGATTACCGGGAATGACCAACTTACATATGACATGGGGGCTCATTGGTTGGGTAAGTTTGTTGTTAATGGGGGTAGCTTATCAGGTAGTCCCAATGTTTCAAATTACACCTGATTATCCAAAGCCCATGACGCGGTGGTTTATTATAATGATGTTTATAATATTGCTGTGCTGGAGCGCAGTGCAAAGTTTCTATGCAGATAAAACTGGGTTATTAAATTTCTTTTCGGCTTTACTGATTTTTGGTTTATTGAGTTTTTCCTTTGTAACATTATTTCTGTTATCTCGTCGACGTAGGAATATACCTGATATAACACTCAATTTTTGGCGTGTCTCAATGGCAAGTTTGATAATGGTGATTATTGTTTGGCTATTATCATTATTTGAACTTCATCATCGCCTCGAGTTTTTTATTGGGGTTGCTATGATTCTGGGATTTGCTATGTCGGCAGTAAATGGAATGTTATATAAAATTACGCCATTTTTGATCTGGCTGCATTTAAATAATTATGCCCAAGGTAAAGATAGAACAAAGTTCAAGATTCCGAATATGAAACAGGTTATTCCTGAAAAAAAATCACGCTTACATTTCAGACTCTACAGTCTTATGTTGTTATTAAGTTATCTTGCGGTGTTCTGGCCTGAATATTTTTTACGTCCAGCAGCATTGTTATTAATTATTTCTGCGCTAGTGTTGATTAATAATATTTATTTTGCATTACGTGTCTATAAATATCACTCGACAAAAATACTATCGTAATTAATTAAAATCAAATCATGTTTTTACTATTAATTACTTAATCATCAGTTATTTTTAGACATGCTCGTTATATGGAATTAACAATGAAAAATGTAACTATATCAATAATGATTTTGTTGACCACATCTTGCCCTTGAACATTTAGCAAAAGCCGCTTCAAGAATTGAGCGAACATGGGACACTGTGACTGTCGGGAATAACTCTACGTTTTCCCTACGTTAGGCAAAAAAAAAGCTTACGTAAAAACGTAAGCCTTTGATTTGTTTGGTGCGCCTGGCACGATTCGAACGTGCGACCGCTCGGTTCGTAGTGCCTAAAAGGTGTTATTTAATCATTTAAAATCAACAGCTTAACTGGCTCCGCCCTCATCCTATATTTTACTGAAACCGGCTAATGCTCGCTAAAAACATAGCCAACTCTACAA
>JAGLTQ010000075.1 GCA_023135195.1 Gammaproteobacteria bacterium
GTTTTTGAAGAGTATTCGGAAAAATTTGATTTTATATTATTTATGACAACCACGCCGGGTCAAAGCGGTGGGGAGTTTGATAAATCGAATTTCAAAAAAATTCGTCAATTCCGGCAAAAATTTCCTAATAAAAAAATTCATGTCGATGGTGGTGTGAACGGTGAGGTGTCGTTTATATTGCGCAACATGGGAGTTTACTCTTCTGTCTCAGGTTCCTACTTAATGACAAGTGAATCTATGGGGGCGGCAATGCTTAATCTGAAAACACATGAAGTTGATTCACATTTTCAGGTGAAAGATTTTATGCGTATGACTGATGAGTTGCCCCTATTAAAGTTTAAAGATCGTAGCGTTACAGGAATTCTTCAATCTATCGAAGATTATGATGTCGGTTTCACAATATTAATTGATGATGATGGTAAAATGGATGGCATTGTAACAAATGCGGATGTACGTAAAGGCTTACTAAAACATACTGACAATCTGAATGATGTCAGTGTTGTGGATATAACAAATACTAACCCGGTAACAGCAAACGAAAATTTCAGTGTTAAGGAGTTATTAAGTTTTATAAAACAACAGAGTTTTGCAATTTCTTATTTACCTGTTGTTGATGACACAAACAAAGTGACCGGAGCGGTGACTTTCTTCAATTTGATCAAAGGCGAGTTATGATTATTCATTTAAAAAACAGTGTCACAGATACTGAAGTAGCAAAGATAGCAGAAGATTTGGATGCGTTTCATATTAAGAAACCGAATTTTCATGTATTAGTTACACCTTCTGCATTACAAGAAGTACCAACACAATACGAAAGTGTTGTTGAAGCAAGCTTTGCTTTCCCTAATGATATGCAGCTTGCGAGTGCAGATTATTTTAGTGAAACACGCGAAATAGATATTAATGGCGTAAAGATTGGTGGCACCAATAATAACACTATGGTGATCGCAGGGCCGTGCTCTGTTGAATCAGAAGAACAAATCACACAGTCTGCTGAGCTTATGGTCGAACAAGGCATTAAAACATTGCGAGCAGGTTGCTATAAACCACGTACTTCACCGTACTCTTTTCAGGGCATGGGTTTAGAGGGTTTAAAACTGCTGGATAAAATGCGCAGTAAATTTGGTTTAAATATTATTACGGAAGTGCGCGATAGCACGCACGTTGATGAAATTATTGAATACGCCGATATTATTCAAATTGGCGCAAAGGCCATGTATGACCAGGGTATCTTGCGTACCTGTGGTAAGTCTCGTAAACCTATCTTATTAAAACGTGGTTTTGGAACAACGTTACAGGAATTTGTTCAGGCCGCAGAGTTTATTTTATCAGCAGGCAACGATAACGTTATATTGTGTGAACGTGGTATTCGTACTTTTGAAACGAAAACACGTTTCACTTTGGATTTATGTGGTGTGGCGTATTTAAAAGAATACACTAACCTACCTATTATTCTTGATCCTAGTCATGCGCTAGGTTATCGCTATGGTGTGCCTGATTTAGCGCGTGCCTGTACTGCAATGGGGATTGAAGGTTTGTTAATTGAAGTACATCCTGATCCTTCTGTTGCTAAATCAGATGCGGCGCAACAACTTGATCATGATATGTTCCGTGACTTGTTAACAACATTGCGTCCTATTGCGACTGCAGTTGGCAGAACCATTATATAAGATATATTTTTCCCCTCCCCCTAACCCCCTCCCAGAGGGAGGGGGAATAATAATAAGGTTAATAAACATGCAGGTTAAAAATGATATTAAATTTCTTGGCCTGGACGTAGATGGTACCTTGACCGATGGTGGCATGTACTACTCCGAAAGTGGCGAAGAAATTAAACGCTTTGATACCAAAGATGGTCGCGGTATTATTGAATTGCAAAAGCAAGGTGTTGAAGTAGGATTACTCAGTTCCGGTTTTAAATCAAAGATCATTGAAGGGCGAGCTAAAACATTAAGCATTAAAAAATTATATGTTGGCACTGATCCTAAACTAGGTATTTTAGAACAGTGGTGCAAGGATATGAATATTGATATGAAACAGGTTGCCTATATTGGTGATGATATCAATGATCGTGATATCATTAATGCCGTAGGTTTTACTGCTTGTCCAGCAGATGCCATGACTGCAATAAAAGACATTGTCGACATAGTATTAACCAATAAAGGTGGCTATGGTTGTGTACGTGAGTTTATTGAAGAACACTTAGGTTATAAGCTATAAAATAAGCTGTATTATTTATAATAATTAAAAAGATTGTATATGAATATTTTAGTTGTTGATGATCATAAATTATTTTTAGATGGATTCTGTCTTCTGCTAAATAAATTAAATCATAATGTATCAATCAGAGCTTTTGAGTCTGGTGAAAGGGCACTAACGGCTTATAACAACTCCTCTGACTGGGATTTAATTATCCTTGATATAACCTTGCCGGATATTGATGGTCTTGAAGTATTAAAAATGATCCGGAAGCAAGGCGGCCTGACTCCTGTTGTGTTTGTCTCCGCCACTGAAAATGTTTATAAAATCGCATGCACCTATTTTCATGGTGCCAATGGCTTTATTCCCAAAGCATGTGATACTCAAGTGATGTTGTCTGCTTTACAGTTAGTGATTGATGGAGAAATATATTTTTATCCTGATTTGAAGGTTGCTATTAATTTACAATTAAATGAACTATCAAAAAATCATGATGTAAGTGACAAGCTGACAAACCGACAATTTGAAGTTTTAAAAATAATGGCAAAGGGGGCTTCAAATAAAGAGATTGCAGAAACTTTATTCATATCAGAGCCAACCGTTAAATCACACATCAGTATTATCTATCAATTATTTGATGTTAATAAACGTGTGGAGTGTATTCGTAAAGCAGAATGGCTGGGGTTAGTTTGAATTTTCGAAAAAATCGGGAATAATTTTTAGTTAGATGTCTTTGTGTAGGATTGTTGTATAGCCATTCTAAGTTCTGCGGGTTTTACAGGTTTATGTAAAACAATATGGCCTGCTTGTAAGAACTCCTGAATTTGTTCCGTTCCAGTCTCTCCTGTAATCATTAATCCCGCTATATCTGAATTGATATCATAGACTGCTTTTAATAAATCTATCCCTGTTTCATGTTTACGAAGTCTGTAATCTGTAATGATAAAATCAATGCTCTGTTGATTAACAAGAGTAAGTGCATCTGTAATATTATCCGTTTGCCACACAACACAACCCCAGCGGTTGAGAATAATTGCCAGAGCTTCACGGACATCAAGTTCATCTTCAACAAGTAATACTTGTATGTTAGTAAGGGAGGTGAAGTTTGATATTTGAGGTACGTTTTCTTTTGTCGCAAGTTGTTCCGATGTCGCTAAAGGCAGTTTAAATGAAAAATCACAACCTGCACCAGCAGATGATACAAGTTTAATTTCGCTGTGAAGTAGAATGGATAAGCGTTTTACAATAGCCAGCCCTAATCCTAAACCTTTGTTACGATCTCGTTCAGGATTTTGTAACTGGTAAAATTCTTCAAATATATTACTCTGTTCTTCTTTAGGAATACCTGGGCCATTATCTTTAACGTTGACCAGTAAAAAATTATCTTGTATTTTTGTTTCAATAATAATAATCGCATCTTCGGGAGAGTGGTGCATTGCATTTGCGATTAAGTTTTGTAATATTCTTTTTGTGATCATAGGATCAGAAAACACAAACCATGATGTTTTTGAAATTGCTAATTGCTGATTTTTTTGTGTAATGATAGGTTGGAATTCGGAATATAACTCATTGGTTATTTGAGAAATATCAAATGAAATATTTTTAACTTCAATCCCGCCCGCATCAAGTTTTGAAATATCCAGTAATGCATTCAGTAAATCTCTTAAAGCATCGTGGCTACTTGTGATGCGATTAGCTAACTTCAAATTTTCAGGCTCTTTAAGGTTCTCTTTTAAAGCCTCAGTAAACAAGGTCATTGATTGTAAAGGTTGACGTAAATCATGACTTGCAGAAGCTAAAAATTTTGATTTTGCTATGTTTGCGGATTCAGCATTTTCTTTTTCAGATTGAAGGTTTTCAATTAACGCTACATTTTCTATGCTTAGTTTGATTCCATACATATTTGATTTATAGGTGTTTCGGCTAAAAAAGCTACTTGCGATAATAAAAACGATAAGCATATATGAGAAAACATGAAAATCAGTATTTCCTGTATTGAATAATGCATACAACATATAGATTGTAATAGGAGCAGTAAAGGCTGCAAATGCCGCTGGGATTATAGATAATGAGCCGACTGCTCCAGAAATCATCCCAAGCATTATGACAATTAAAATAGCTACATCAGTGGTGGATTCTGGATGAAAAAATATTGCTATTGATACTGCCCATTGAATCCCCGAGATGAATGATAAATTAACACCAATCTCAGCAAAACGTTTGAAACTTATAGATGAAGCTGCTTTATTCCACAGCAGAAAATAATAGATGCGTATAAATGAAACCAGGTAAACACTAAATAGCCAAATTAAAGTGTAGCTTGTACCACCCTCATAATTTAAAATATGCTGAGGACTCTCCTTTGAATAGAATAGCGCAGCCAAACCAGATGAAATGATGATTACAGGAACCAGGACAAGAGGGATTTGCCTGTAGAATAGTTCAACCTGTTTCTTAAATACATCTTCATCGAGATAAGAAGTTGATGTGAATTTCATGAACCATTCAAGAAACTCACCATAAATGTTAAATAATCTCCCCATAGAATTATTTTAAAATAGCTCTGTTAATATTAATATCGTTCTAAAGTATGAAATTGAGGTAGAGTCTTATTTCGCTGGATAACCTAATTCATTAAGTTTTTGTTCAAGTAAGGCTTGCTCTATATTGTTTGCTGTAACAATAACTTCACCCGTTTCAACATTAACATCAACAGATTCAACTTCAGACATTTTAGTTAAACCATCTTTGATTATGGTGGCACAACCACCACACTTTATTTTGTCAGCGATTATATTAAAAGTAGTCATTTTTATTCCATTTTATAGTTGATTATTCATCGATTATTTTCATTACACTTACAAGACTTCTTCGCTTGCTCTCTCATTGAGAGATAGGGAAGCAATTCATCATTATTTTTTGCAGTAGACTCTTAAGCATTTAAAGACATTTTTCTTATTGGGTTAATAACGATAGCGCGTGAATTGCAGGTTGCAAGTGCAACACTTAGTTTAATCCAGAAGAATACTTCATTAGGTGTTTTAAACTCAAGATGTTTTCAAGGCCCATTGTTTAATTTATCCATAACATTTTAATTTATTTTTGAGCGAGCTTTCTAAAATTATGTTTTTTATGGAAGTGTTATCGTGTTAATCCATTCGTGCTAAGCGATAAATTGAAGTCAACAATTTCAATTGCTGAGACTTGTTTTGGACTCCAATCTTCACGGAGCATTCGTTTAACTAAGCGCCTTGTTGAATTTAAAATATGAGGCTTAATTTTAAGGTGAAGTTTTCGATTCAGAATACTTTGCCACATAGATGTGGCCAGGTTGAATTAATATTGTCTCAATTATAGCGCGGTATAATACAGTACAACCATATATGTGACATAACCACCTAAAAGTAAGCCAGCTTCAAAACGATTGATGCGTCCTTCACCTTTTTTAAAGCCATAGGCCATAATAAACAACGCAATACTTAAACCGATCATAAAGGGAAAATCCCGTTCTAAAATTGCAGAGTCAATAATATGCGGGCTCATTAAACCCGGTATACCAAATACCACGAGCATATTGAACATATTTGAGCCAATGATATTACCTATGGCGATATCGTGTTCTTTCTTTAATGCACTCATTATTGAAGCAGCTAGTTCTGGAAGACTTGTGCCAATAGCAACAATCGTTAAGCCAATAACCAGATCACTGATACCGGCTGCTTTTGCAATATTAACCGAGCCCCAGACTAAACCGCGTGAGCTGATGATGAGTAACACAAGTCCGATAAAAAACCATAGGAATGCTTTTTGCGTAGAAATTTTTGGTATCTCTTGCTCAAACTCCTTTTCCATTGGGTCACGTTTTTGTTTTTTCGCTGTTTGTATCATCCAGTACAACATCACAAACAGTCCCGAGATTAAAATCAAACCATCTATTTGACCCAGGTGGCCATCCATTACAAGTACGAGCGCAAGCAACATAACAGTAAACATGATGGGATATTCGCGACGTAAGGTTTCAGATTTTACCGTGAGCGGCATCACCAGAGCGGTAATACCGAGTACTAATGCAATATTAGCAATGTTTGAGCCTAATGCATTACCTACTGCGAGGGCAGGATTACCCTCGTAAGCAGCAACCATGGAGATCAGTATTTCAGGTGCTGATGTACCAATACCTACTACCGTAAGACCAATAATAAGTGGTGGTACACCAAAGTTTTTAGCAATAGCAGCAGCACCATGAACAAAACGTTCAGCTCCCCAAACCAATAAACCAAAGCCAATTATAATGGCCATCACTGAAAGTAAAATATTTTGTTCCACTGCTAACTACTCTTTATTTATTCTATATGTATTAATTAAAAGCCTAATTCTTTTTCAAGATCCAGATCTTCAGATGTTGTTTCAGGCACAGGTATAGATTCATCTACCGGAGGATTTCCGTCAAATATTAAATTTTTTCTATGTTGCAAATAGGCATCACGAATAAAAGAATATTTGTCTACGGCAGCTTGTTCAGCAATTCGGCCTGCACTTAATAATTTATAACGGGTATCAATGGCTCTTAAGGAAACGGTGCCCCACATAGCATCATCATTTTCAATTGTGTAGACCGGATCATATATGCTTTCAATAACAAAGCCACCAGTGCCACGTAAAGTTCGTGAACCAAAAAAAGGTAACACAACGTACGGGCCACTACCGATTCCCCATGTGGCGAAAGTTTGACCGAAATCTTCGTTGTGTTTAGGTAAACCCATTGGCGTTGCAATATCAATCAGACCAAATAAACCAAAAGTCGAATTAAATATAAATCGAGTCGTATCTTCAATTGCTTGTACAAATTTGAATTGTAATATGTCATTAATAACAACAAATATATCATCAATGTTACTAAATACATTTGACACACTTGTTTTAACCGGGGCTGGCATTACTTCATCATAGCCTTCTGCAACAGGTTTAAGGACATACTCATCAAGCCCATCATTAAATTTAAACATTGCCCTGTTGTATGATTCAAAGGGGTCTCCTTCCGTTGGGCCGCCGGGTACACTTGCACAAGCAGAGAGAATACTGAGACTAATAATTAAAATAATTTTTTTAAACAAAGAGTTTTGAACTTGGGAATTCATTTTTATTTTTTTCCAGTTTTAGTTGCTCCACAACGTGAACAACGATATGCAGTGAGCAGCTTGCCTTTTTTTACATCAAAGGGGGTTTCTACGATTTCCCATTTATGGAAGCCGCTTTTACACAATGTGCGACCTTTAAATTTTTCTTTTAACTTGGGTTTCTTAAATTGAACTACATTGCCCATAATCTGTCACTACACTGAAGATTTACCAAGAATGAGTATTATTTCATATAAGGGGGTAACATGCATTTTTTATATATTTTTAAGGTAACAATATGTCAGTAGAAACACACCGTGTGCTAATGGGAGCATGTGGCTGGAAACATCAAGCATGGTTAGATGATTTTTACACAGAAGATTTACCTGAAGAATGGCAGCTGGGTTTTTATTCCAATGAATTTCCTGTGGTTTATGTTCCGGCAGCTGAGTGGATTGATTTAGATGTGGAAGAATGGACAGAAGATATTTCTGATTCTTTTCGTTTTATTTTAGAAGTTTCAAGTGATGTTTTAAATGATGAGCATCGTTTTGCCACAGCTCTGAAGAAAGCAAATAGTCTAGGTGAGTTTTGTCTTGGCCTGATTTTGCAGGTTAATCAAAATCTTCAGGATGATATTCAATTATTTCAAAAACGTCTGGATAAAGCGCAAGAGATTGCACCTGTTTGTATTGATAAGTGTGGAACTGAACTTACGAAAGAATTTAAAAACACTTTAATAAATCAAAATATTTCTGAAGTATGGAATGGCGAGCCTCGGGAAGGTGAAAGTTTAAACCGTGGTTCTTTAGCTGTTAGTCGCATTTCTGGTGATAATTTGGCCATGGCAGATTTAAGAAAAGTCATTGAAGGTTGTTTAGTTGTTTCAAATGATGAGCGTACTTCGGTTTTATGTATAGATGGAAAGCCACCATCATTGGAACTACTGCGCAATGCAGATATTATTTTAAATTTATTGTAGCAATTATGTAATAGCTAGGTAACAATCAGGACATGACAGAGACATCAACAACTACACCATTAGTTGAAATTCGTAATCTTAGTTTTGCTCGCGGCGATCGTATGATCTTCGATGGTATTGATATGGATATCGAGCGAGGCAAAGTGACCGCGATTATGGGGCCAAGCGGAACGGGTAAGACCACTCTATTACGTTTAATTGGTGGTCAAATTAAACCTTTAACAGGTTCTATCAAGGTTGATGGAATTGACGTTACCAAGCTGAGTCGCTCTGCATTATTTCAATTACGTAAACGTATGGGCATGCTGTTTCAAAATGGTGCTTTGCTTACGGATATGAATGTTTTCGATAATATTGCCTTTCCTATCAGAGAACATACTCAACTTTCTGAAAAAATGATTCGCACCTTGGTGACCATGAAACTTCAGGTGGTGGGTTTACGCGGTGCGCGTAACCTAATGCCAAGTGAGTTATCAGGCGGCATGGCTAGACGCGTTGCCATGGCCAGAGCAATTGCACTTGATCCTATGATGATGATGTACGATGAACCGTTTACCGGGCAGGATCCTATTTCATTAGGCGTGTTAGTTCGCTTGATTCGTGAATTGAATGATACTTTAGGTTTAACCAGTATTGTTGTTTCGCATGATATTGATGAAGCATCATCAATTTCCGATACGATTTATTTATTATCGGGTGGCAAGGTTGTTGCGCATGGTAGTTCTAAGGCCTTACATGAATCTGGTTCTGAATGGGCAAAACAATTTATGAATGGTTTACCTGATGGCCCTGTACCTTTTCATTATCCTGCTATTGATTATGCAGATGATTTACTTGCAGCAGGTCATAAATAAAAAGCATGCTTAATTTTATTCAAGGTCTTGGTCATAGCGGCCTAACTTTTTTCCAGCGCTTAGGTCGGGCTCATATTTTATTGGGACATATCGTGGCAGGACTGCCAAGTATGTTGTTTCGCTGGCCTCTTATCATTCAACAATTGTATTCCGTTGGTGTTTTATCTGTCCTTATTATATTAGTGTCCGGTTTTTTTGTTGGCATGGTACTGGGTTTGCAGGGCTATAATATTCTGGTTGATTTTGGTGCAGAAGAAACGCTTGGTGTAATGGTCTCGTTGTCCCTGGTTCGTGAACTCGGTCCAGTGGTTGCCGCGTTATTATTTGCTGGTCGCGCTGGTTCTGCATTAACTGCCGAAATTGGTCTAATGAAAGCAACTGAACAGCTTTCTGCTATGGAAATGATGGCAATTGATCCCATTCGTCGTGTACTCACTCCCCGTTTCCTTGCCGGTTTTATTTCAATGCCGCTTTTAGCTGGCATATTTAGTGCTGTTGGCATTATGGGTGGTGATTTTGTCGGTGTTGGTTTATTAGGGGTTGATGAAGGGGCTTACTGGTCACAAATGCAAGCCAGCGTTGATCTTTATGATGACATCTTAAATGGTGTCATTAAAAGTATCGTGTTTGGTGCTGTTATAACCTGGATTGCCGTATTTGAAGGTTACGATGCAATACCAACATCTGAAGGTGTGAGTCGAGCAACCACACGCACAGTAGTACATTCTTCTCTAGCCATTTTAGGTTTAGATTTTATTCTTACAGCAATCATGTTCTGAGGTCAGGATGATGAATACAAGGAAAACAGAAATTTTAGTGGGTTTATTTATTGCCGCCGGTTTGGCCGCATTATTTATGCTGGCAATGAAGGTCAGTAATTTAAATATATACAATAATGACGCCGGCTATGAAATTATCGCTAACTTTGAAAATGTGAGCGGCTTAAAAGTTAAGTCTCCAGTGAGCATGGCTGGTGTACGAATTGGTCGAGTCAGTGACATTTCTTTTGATGGAGAGAGATTTGAAGCTATTGTAAAAATTCGCATTGAAAGCCAGTACAACACATTACCCAAAGACACTTCTGCAAGCATTTATACAGCGGGTTTACTCGGTGAAAAATACATTGGACTTGAGGCCGGTGGTGATGAAGAGAGTTTGCAGGATAAAGACAAGTTAAAATTAACTCAAAGTTCACTTGTTTTAGAAAAACTGATTAGTCGTTTTGTAGATAGCTTTATTGATAAAGACAAAAAATAATAGTGACGATGCAAACAAAAATAAATAAACAAAAAGAAGGCATTTATGCGATTGAGGGTGAACTCAATATGCAAACAGTTCCCGCTGTCTCAAAGCAATTACTTGATCTTATTTCCGGGGTTGATGGTGATACGTTTACGTTAGATCTTGCCCTGGTTTCTCGTAGTGATAGTGCCGGTGTTGCCTTACTGGTTGATGCAATGCAAATTGCTAACAAGACAAAATGTACTCTTTTATTTTCAAATTTACCGCAACAGATGCAAGATATTGCCGGTATTAGTGGATTGCTGGATATTTTGCCTCTCAACAAAAAGTAGAATTCATCCTCGTAGTTCCTGAATTGACTGGATTCTTACCAACTTCACTCCAAATTGAATAAAATTACGCTAAATCAATCATGTTTAGGTCTAATACCCTGTTAATTTGGGTGGTAAACCTCATATTAGCCGTATCCGATATCCTTCTCTCGCGCTACAATAGCGCACTTCAAAAATGGCTCAGGCATTAGTCTTTCGCTGGATTTTCTTAAATATTCAGGATATCGAGCAGAGTCATTATTAACCGAATTTAAATTGTTAGCGAGTGGGTGATTTTCATGAATCCTGAAGATGTACAAAAAATGATTCAGGCGGGTATGCCTGATTGTGAAGTCAAAGTAACAGGCGGTGATGGTCATTTTGAAGCCGTTGTTATCGGTGAGGTTTTTGCTGAGCTATCTCAAGTTAAAAAACAACAAAAAGTGTATGCCACTTTAGGTGACAAAATTACCAATGGTGAAGTACACGCACTAACGATCAAAACATATACCGCAGCAGAGTACGAAAAAGCTCAAAAGCTCATGGTCAAGTAATCTCGAATAACGAGACAGTAAGTTTAAACAATTATAAAAGAATAAAATTATTATGGATAAATTAATCATTACCGGTGGCAAACCTTTAGAAGGCGAGATTCGAATTTCAGGCGCAAAAAATGCAGCCTTGCCTATTATTGTTTCAACTTTATTGTCTGACGAGCCTGTATTAATACGTAACATTCCTCATTTACATGACATTACGACGACTATGGAATTACTGGGACGTATGGGGGTGAGTTTAACCATGGATGAGAAGATGGATGTTGAAGTTAATCCAACAACCATTAAAAGTTATGTTGCGCCTTATGAGCTCGTGAAAACCATGCGGGCATCAATACTTGTTCTTGGCCCTTTGTTAGCACGTTTTGGTGAAGCTGAAGTTTCATTACCCGGTGGTTGTGCTATTGGTGCTCGTCCAGTTAATTTGCATATCCATGGTTTGGAATTAATGGGCGCAGATATCACCGTTGAAAATGGTTACATCAAAGCAAAGTGCAAACGTTTAAAAGGCGCAAAAATTGTTTTAGATGTTGTTACCGTAACAGGTACAGAAAACTTAATGATGGCGGCGTGTTTAGCCGATGGCACAACCATACTTGAAAATGCTGCACGTGAACCTGAAGTAGTTGACCTGGCGAATTGCTTAAATGCTATGGGTGCAAAAGTCAGTGGTGCCGGTACGGATATGATTACCATTGAAGGTGTGGAGCGTATGCACGGCACAACGTATGATATTTTGCCAGATAGAATTGAAACCGGAACGTATTTGGTTGCAGCAGCCGTAACTGGCGGTAAAGTAAAATTAAAAGATACCGATCCAACGCTACTGGATGCTGTTATATCTAAACTTGAAGATGCCGGTGCAGAAATTGAAATGGGTAAAGACTGGATTTCTTTAGATATGAAAGGTAAACGTCCAAAATCGGTCGATGTGCGCACAGCACCTTATCCTGCTTTTCCAACCGATATGCAAGCACAGTTTTCTATTCTTAACGCGGTAGCAGAAGGTACTGCAAGTATTACAGAAACGATTTTTGAAAATCGTTTTATGCATGTACAAGAATTAAAACGCATGGGTGCGGATATTGAAGTGAATGGCAATACTGCTATTGTAAAAGGTGTGAAAGAATTAAAAAGTGCACCTGTAATGGCAACAGATTTACGGGCATCAGCAAGTTTAGTTATTGCTGGATTAATTGCAGAGGGTGAGACCGTTGTTGAACGGATTTATCATATTGATCGTGGTTACGAATGTATCGAAGAAAAATTATTGATGCTTGGCGCAACCATTCGTCGCGTACCTGAATAATTGTATTGTCTGACATTTATAAACAGAAGAAAAAGTTATGAGTGAAACATTAACTATCGCATTATCAAAAGGTCGTATTTATGAGGAAACCATGCCTCTACTTGCGCACGCAGGGATAGTTCCAAAAGATGATCCTGAAACCAGCCGTAAACTCATTCTTGATACCAACCATGATGATGTAAAGCTTGTGATTATTCGCGCCACAGATGTACCGACTTATGTTCAGTACGGAGCTGCTGATATTGGCGTAGCCGGTAAAGATGTATTGCTTGAGCATGGTGGTGAAGGTTTATATGAACCTCTGGATTTAGAAATTGCAAAATGTCGTTTGATGACAGCAGGGCCTGTTGGTGCTAAAGAACCAGAAGGGCGCTTACGTATTGCAACCAAGTTTGTAAATTGCGCGCGGCGTTATTATGCCGAGCAAGGTAAGCAAGTAGAAGTGATTAAACTTTATGGTTCCATGGAGTTAGCACCACTGGTTGGACTCGCTGATTTTATTATAGACGTAGTAGATACCGGTAATACATTAAAAGCCAATGGCCTTGAACCTTTAGAACATATCGCGGATATCAGTTCACGTTTAGTTGTGAATAAAGCATCAATGAAAATGAAGCATGCCAGAGTTAAAAAATTGATCGATCAAATTGCTGAAGCCGTTAAAAACAAATAATCTTATCTCGAACGTCATTCCGGCATTCCTTTAGCCGGAATCCATTCTTAAGTGTATAGAATTTTATTATGAACATTAAACGCCTAACCACCACACAAGCTGATTATCAATCACAAATGGAAACCTTACTCGCCTGGGAAGGTGTGTCTGATGATCAAGTTAATTCAACCGTAAAAGATATATTAAAAAATATACGTTCACGTGGCGATGAAGCCTTAGTTGAATATACAAATAAATTTGATCGTATGAATATCAGCTCAATGAAAGATCTTACATTCACAAAAGATCAAATTGATGCGGCATATAACAATGTTCCTGCTGAACAACGTGAAGCATTGGAAACAGCGGCAGAGCGTGTACGCAGTTACCACGAACACCAAAAGATGGAATCATGGTCATATACTGAAGAAGATGGCACTTTATTGGGGCAGCAAATCACAGCATTAGATCGTGTTGGCTTGTATGTGCCTGGTGGAAAAGCAACATATCCTTCTTCTGTATTAATGAACGCTATTCCGGCAAAGGTTGCCGGTGTTGAAGAAATTGTCATGGTTGTTCCGACACCGGATGGCATAGTAAATGACATGGTATTGGCTGCTGCAAAAATAGCCGGAGTTGATACTGTCTTTGCTGTAGGTGGTGCGCAAGCCGTTGCAGCACTAGCTTATGGAACTGAAACGGTTCCCGGTGTTGATAAAATTGTAGGTCCTGGAAATATTTATGTCGCAACGGCTAAGTCGATGGTATTTGGTCGTGTTGGCATTGATATGATTGCAGGCCCCTCTGAAATTTTAGTTGTGTGTGATGGAAAAACAAATCCAGACTGGATAGCAATGGATTTATTCTCGCAGGCTGAACATGATGAAGATGCACAATCTATTCTGGTTTCATGGGACGCTGATTTTCTTGAGCAGGTACAAGAGAGTATTGAAAAACTATTACCAACGATGGAACGTAAAGAGATTATCTCTACCTCATTAGCAGATCGTGGTGCATTTATTTTAGTCAAAGATGAAAATGAAGCCATCGAAGTTGCAAACTTTATAGCGCCTGAACATTTAGAGCTTTCTGTAGAAGCTCCGGAAGCAATGGCTAAAAAGATTAAACATGCCGGAGCAATCTTCATGGGGCGCTACACAGCAGAAGCCTTGGGTGACTATTGTGCAGGTCCCAATCATGTATTACCTACTTCACGAACTGCACGTTTTAGTTCACCTCTTGGTGTGTATGATTTCCAGAAACGTTCGAGCCTGATCATGTGTTCAGCAGAAGGTGCATCCGAGTTAGGTAAAACGGCATCTATATTAGGTCGTGGTGAAAGTTTAACCGCACATGCACGTTCTGCGGAGTATAGAATTAAATAACCTGAGCTGCGCATAAAGCCGCACGTCATTCCGGTATGCCTTTAGCCGGAATCCAGTATTTAAACTGCTAGACTCCCGCTAAAGGCATGCGGGAATGACGGTGTTTTAAAGGTTGAGAATCTTTACTCGTATAATTTCCTTATACAAAGCTGAGGTTAAATAATTTAACTATATTTAAATAAGTAATTCATTAAATGGCTATGGGCTAAAAACCCATAGCCATTTTTTTTTGCTTTAATTTTGCCAGTGCGGTACCAATATGCTAAAAATGAAGGTTCACGCAATTAAAAGGGATGTGACTAATGCAATTTATCAAAAAAGTACTGTTTTTCTTTTTTGGAACATTTACATGGAAGTTTCCTCCATGGTTGAATTTTATTAGTCAGCTTTATAATAAAGCGCTTATATGGCGTAAAGAAAATAAAAAGGTTGTTTGGTTAAGCCTTACTTTGGCTGTAATGAGCTACGGTGGCGTACTATGGTACGACTCTTTGCCTAAACCTGTTCAAGTACAAATTACGGGTACCGCTCCTTCATTAACTGAATTACGTGAAGATCCTGTTTTTGATTCGGTATATATTAATTTTAGCGCATCAGCTGCACCTCTCGAAAAAATTGGCAAGTCTGTCACTAAGGGCATAATGATTTCGCCTGTGATAAAAGGTCAGTGGACATGGCGTAATGATTCACAATTAGAATTTAAACCTGAACAAGACTGGGCAGTGGGTGAAGAATATACTGTTAAGTTTGAGGAGAGTTTTTTCCCGGATCATTTAGTCCTTAGTCGATATGACTACCGCTTTACCTCTGCCGCATTCTCCGCGCAGCTTATGAATACTTATTTTCATCAGGATCCACTTGATCCAAAAATAAAACGTATTATTGCTACGGTTAAATTTACTCACCCAATTGATAAAGCGTCTTTCGAAGACAATATCAAACTGAATATGCAAAATAAAAAGGAAGGAATACTCAGTGATGGTACCTCACTTAATTTCCAGGTGACCTATGATAAATTTTCCGGTGAAGCATATATAAAGTCAGATCCGGTAAAAATTCCTCTAAAAGATAAAGTTGTCAAAATAGAAGTTGAAGGCGGATATAAATCAAGTCGCGGTGGATCTGCATGGGAGAGAGATTTACAAAGTCAGGTAAATGTACCAGGCATGTACAATTACTTTCGTATCTCAAATATAAATCCTACTTTAGTTAGAAACAAACGTAATGAACCTGAACAAGTCTTAATTGTAGAAACAACGGCTGGTGTACTGGAAAAAGAATTACAGAAAAACATTACTGTTTATGAATTACCTCGTGATAAACCGGCTGTACAAGGACGACGTGGGAAACGCAATTATAAGTACTGGCGAATAGATGATGTCGGCCCCCAGGTTTTAGCTTTAGCCAATAAGCTGGATATCAAAGCCATTCCAACAGAGCATGAGTATTCTAATTTACATAGCTTTCGCTATAAGTCTAAACCCGGTCGTAGTTTGTATGTGAAGATCAAAAAAGGTACGCGCTCATTTGGTGGCTATATTTTGGCAGATGCTTTTGAGAATGTTCGTCAAGTACCAAAGTTCCCGAGAGAACTGAAAATTATGCACGAAGGTGCAATTCTAGGTATGCGTGGCGAAAGAAAGTTATCTGTCGTTTCCCGGGGTATAAAGTCAGTTCAATTTGAAGTTGGTCGGGTTTTACCCGGGCAGATTAATCATCTTGTCAGCCAGTCAAATGGTAATTTCTTAAGTCATTATTTTTCAAATTATAATTTTGATGCCGATAATATTACTGACAGGTTTACGCAGACCCAAAACTTAAGAGCAACAGGGCCAGAAAAAGCGCAATATACCGCGTTTGATTTTTCACCTTATCTCAACCTTGAAGGTGCCGGAAAAAAACGGGGTTTATTTTTCTTTAAAGTACAACGCTGGGATGAAAAATATAAACGGGCAAGTGGTGCATCCGATAAACGTTTAATCCTGGTAACCGATCTTGGAATACTGGTAAAAGATAATGCCGATAAAACGCATGATGTCTTTGTACAATCATTGAGTACAGGGCAGCCCGTATCTAATGCAGTAGTAAAGATACTGGGTAAAAATGGTATCGCAGTTCACATGGTTTTAACCAATGATCGAGGCCGTGCAACGTTTCCTTCCTTTAAAGATCTTAAACGTGAAAAACAACCGGTTGCCTACCTGGTAACAAAAGGGCAGGACGTATCCTTTATTCCATATAATAAAGGAAACAGAAGCCTTAACTATTCACGCTTTGATACAGGCGGTATCTATCAGCAGGGTAAAGGCGAAAAACTAAATGCTTACCTGTTTTCAGACCGGGGAATCTATCGTCCCGGGGATAAATTTAATGTTGGTATGATCGTTCGCTCGGGTGACTGGGATCAAGAACTCGAAGGTTTACCGATGGAAGTTGTGATTAATGATGCCAGGGGTTTAACAGTTAAAAGGCAAAAGT
>JAGLTQ010000076.1 GCA_023135195.1 Gammaproteobacteria bacterium
AATATTCGTGGGGATTCGTCAGGACCCGACCCATGGGATATGAAAACCGATGGTGTACCTATTAACAATGAAGCACTAGCTATAATTTTATTAACCTTTTCATTCACAATATTATATGGACTAAAAAAGATTGGTATAAGAATAAATAAAAAACAACGTGATGCGTATTTACATTCATGGAATATTGTAGGTTATACATTGGGTGTTGATGAAAAATTTCTTACTGAATTTTCCAGTTATGAAAAAACAAAAGTTATCTACACGCAAATTATGTCTCGTAGACGAGGCTACTCAAATGATGGAAATCTTTTACAACAATCGTTACTCGAAGCATTTTCTGAAAATGCTAAACTTTTGACACCTTTTGCCCGCTTACTACATGTACGTCGTTTAGCGCGATTAATCACATCAATACTGATTTCAAAAGAATCGTATAAAGCATTAGGATTAAAATTAAGCTTCTATGATTACATTGTACGTTTCTTTATTTGGCTGGGTATTCGGCTATTTGGATTTTTAGTCAACATTAAACTTTTACGTCCCATTGCTAATTATATGTTCGGTCGAATTGCACAATCATTATGGGACTGGCGCGAAGAATTCAACAAAAACGAACAGACTCATGAAAAAACAGCTATATTAAAACCTTTAGTCATCCCACATAAATTGGTGCCGACAAGCTATTTATCGGGTGAATATAAAAGCTAAATAACTTGAATATCTGTCTTCTGCACGACAATGCCTCAAAATCAGCTCAACCATACTGATATTCTGTATTAATATATTAAACAAACAGAAAATATTCTCTTTTAATGCACCATATACTGCTTTTTTTACAATTAAAGTACTCTATAATATCTGCTCTTAAAAAATACAAATATTATTGTATTAGGATAAATCTAAACCAATCCTGCAGGAATACAACGAATGACCTCCCCCGCCCAATTAAAAGAAGTTGCTCCAGAAATTATTAAAAAATATTCAGATAAAAGTAACATCAAAGGATTGATACAAAACTTAAACACGCTTATCCCTTACTTTGCTCTTTTTTATCTGGCAATGAAAAGTTTAGAGTCGCAGTCTTACTGGTTTGCTGGCGCTTTCACATTATTATTGTCATTATTTATTGTTCGCATTTTCATGCTAATGCACGACTGCGGCCACAAGAGCATGTTTAAAACTCAATGGTTTAATACTATTGGTGGTTTCTTTACCGGTGTATTTGTTGGTATGCCACAATATGTCTGGTCGCAACATCATAACTTCCACCATTCCACAAATGGCAACTGGGAAAAATATCGCGGGCCATTGAATATACTGTCTGTTAAAGAGTTCGCACAACTTTCCCCAAGCAGTCAAAACAAATATCGTTTAGGTAGAAGTATTTTGCTCGCACCCTTTGGCGCATTTATGTATTTCATTTTTAATCCAAGATTCAACTGGATGCTCGGTAGTTTAATATTCGGCATAAATATTATTAAGAAAAAAATTAAAACCCCAGGCGAATCATTTAAGCAAATCATCTCTTCGCAAAGTTCACGTTATTGGAAAACGGGCAAAGAATATTTACATATGACATTAAATAATGTTGTCTTAGTTAGTATTTGGATCACAGCAAGCTGGTATTTTGGTGCAGCAACTTTTTTTACTGTCTACATCATTAGTCTTTCTCTTGCAGGTGCTGCAGGTTTAATTATATTTACCCTGCAACATAATTTTGAAGGCTCTTATGCTTCTGACACAGAACATTGGGATTATTATCAAGCCGCGTTAACCGGCACCAGCTTTTTTACCTTCCCCAAAATAATCAATTGGTTTGGTGCTGATATTGCTTACCATCATATTCATCACTTATCAGCGAATATTCCAAATTACAATCTGGTTCGTGCGCATAAAGAATATGCCCATTTATTTGACCATGTCACACGTATTCGATTACGTGATATTGCTAAAGAATTTAAATTTATTCTTTGGGATGAAAAACAACAAAAAATTATTTCTATTGATCAATATAATCAAATGAAAGCAGCCTAGGAAAAGGATTATAAAATGAAATCAAAAATACTATTTATAGTTTTTAGCCTGTCATCATTTGCAACATACGCAAACAATGATGACGTTCTTATTGATGCTAAAAAGGCTAATGCCATTGCTGAAGGTGGTCGCATTTATGATAAATGGTGGAAAGAACTTAAATTAGAAAAACCTGAAACTACCCATCCGGCATACCCGGCAACAGCTAAAAAACAAGGCTCTGCAAGCTGGCGTTGTAAAGAATGCCACGGCTGGGACTATAAAGGTAATCAAGGTGCTTATAGCAAAGGAAGCCATAAAACCGGCATTAAAGGCATCCGCAATGCAGTAACTATGAGTGACAAAGAGATTGTTGCCATTCTAAAAAATAAAATTCACGGTTATGACAAAGTAATGCCTGAAGCAGCTCTTGCTCAACTTGCCAATTTTGTTAAAAATGGACAGGTAGACATTGCACGTTACCTTAATAAGGAAACACTTCTCGCAAATGGCAATATAAAACGTGGAAAAATAATCTTTAATAACACATGTAAAGAATGTCATGGGAGTGATGGACGAAATATCAATTTCAAAAAGCCTTTAAACCCGGAATTTTTAGGAACAGTTGCAACAGAAAATCCAGTTGAAACTATTCATAAATTTCGTAATGGCAATCCAAACACATTTATTAATGGCGAACCCATGCCAAACATGAACAAAACTCTAAACTTAGAAGAACAAATTGATCTTCTTACCTTTTTACAAACCCTGCCTGTTAAGTAAATATTATGTCGAACTCTTCACCTAAAGTTGGTTTTATTAGTCTTGGTTGCCCAAAGGCACTTGTTGACTCTGAACATATTATTACTCAACTCCGTGCCGAAGGTTATGAGATCACGAATAGTTATGAAGATGCTCAACTTGTTGTTGTTAATACCTGTGGATTTATTGATTCAGCGGTTGAAGAATCAATGGATGCGATTGGTGAAGCATTAGAAGAAAATGGCAAAGTCATTGTTACTGGTTGTCTTGGTGCGAAAGAAGGCGTTATTGAAACTGCTTACCCTAATGTACTTGCTGTTACCGGGCCACATGCTGCTGCAGAAGTTATGCAAATCGTGCATGATCATTTACCCAAACCACATGATCCATTTTCAGACCTGGTTCCGAAAGCAGGAATTAAACTCACACCAAAACATTACGCCTACTTAAAAATATCTGAAGGCTGTAATCATCGTTGTACATTTTGCATCATCCCTTCTTTACGTGGTGATTTAGTGAGCCGTGATGTAGGTGATGTCATGCAAGAAGCTGAAAACCTGGTAAACGTCGGGGTAAAAGAACTGCTCGTCATTTCTCAGGATACGAGTGCTTATGGCGTAGATGTTAAATACCGCACTGGCTTCTGGGGCGGACGTACCATCAAAACACACATGACAGAACTCGCAAATGCACTTGGTGATCTTGGCGCCTGGGTTCGTTTACATTACGTTTATCCCTATCCTCATGTTGATGACGTTATTCCATTAATGGCTGAAGGAAAAATTCTTCCTTATCTCGATATTCCATTACAACATGCCAGCCCGCGAATCCTGAAAGCAATGAAACGCCCTGGTAAAATTGATAAAACCATTGAGCGGATTAAAAACTGGCGCACTATCTGCCCCGACATTACTTTACGCTCAACATTTATAGTTGGTTTCCCCGGAGAAACTGAAGATGAATTTAAAATGCTGCTCGATTTTCTTGATGAAGCGCAGCTTGATCGTGTCGGTGCCTTTGCATACTCACCGGTAGAAGGTGCTAAGGCTAATGAACTTGGTAACTTTGTTCCTGAAGAAATTCAACAGGAACGTCTTGAACGCTTTATGCATTTACAAGCACAAATTAGTGCTGATAAATTACAGAAAAAAATCGGCCAAACAATGACTGTGCTTGTAGACAGTTATGGTGAAGAAGGTCTGGTACTTGCAAGATCAAAAGCGGATGCACCTGAAATTGATGGTGAAGTTATTTTAGATGGTTTTGAAGATGTACAGCTGGGTGACTTTGTTGATGTTAAGATTGTTGCTGCAACCGATCATGATTTGATCGCCAAACCAATAGATTAAATAATATGTAGGTCGGCTCTTTACCTACATGGACGTAGGTAAGGGGCGTTAGCATTAGGGCAGGACGCCCGTAAGTAGAACAACGCAGGAGCAGTTGTCGAGGAGCGGAAGCTTTAGGCCGACAATTTATTCAAAACAACAACCGTTATTGTTTTTTCCTAATATCAGGATCAATCAATTCACATTTGTCTTTATACTATACCCTTGCGTCGGCCTGAAGACCGACCTACATGCTATTTTTATAGTTAAATTTTAGTTAACTACTCAATTGTGTTTCAAAAGATAATAATAAACTATTTAAACGCCCTTTCGTTATTAACCATGCAGACGCAACACCAAACGTATTTGCCAACATGTCATAATATTCAAAAAAGCGTACCCCACCTAAACCCTGTAGTATTTCAAGTATCACGCCCATAGAAATAAAAAACAAAACAAAAAATAATCGAGCACGAGGTGATCTATATAATTGGGCAAACCAGGCCATTAAAATAAAATAAGCAAAAAAATGACCTACCTTATCAATATATTTAAATTCAATATGAAATTCCAGCGGTGTTGATGTTAATGATACATAACACATTATTATTACCAGTAACCAGCCAATACTCAGCCATACTTTAAAATACCGTAACATCAATCAGAATTAAGAAACGTGATGTTATGAGAATAGCCATAATAATATTGCGCCCTGAGCTACACGATAAATAACAAAGGGTGTCATACCAATTCGTTCCAGCATTTTCAGGAAGTAATGAATGCATACATAGGCTGATACCGCAGATAAAAAATAACCTATGCCCAGTGATAACCAGTCTACCCCGTTACCTTCTTGAATAAGTTTTAATGTTTTGTAACCACCTGCCATTAAAATGGTTGGGATTGATAATAAGAATGAAAAACGTGCAGCTCCTTGTCGGGTTAAACCAGCAAACAATCCTGCGGTCATAGTAATACCTGAACGTGAAGTACCTGGAATAAGTGCCAGCGCCTGTGCAAAGCCAATCATAATTCCGTTTTTCCAACTTAACTTATTTTCAGCATATCTTATTTTATTTTTACCTACATAATCTGATAAACCCAACAGTAAACCAAAACCAATTGTTGCCCATGCAATAACAATAGGTGAACGCAATACATCATCCACATAATCATTTAGCAATAAACCTGCTGCGCCAACCGGAATAGTAGCAATGAGAACAAGCCAGGCTAATCGGCTTTCACCCACTGTTTGTTTTTTAACACATGACTGTGTCCAGTCTATTGTTAATCGTGAGACATCTTTTCTAAAATACCAGATAACCGCAGTGAGAGTGCCAAGATGCATTACCACATCAAAAGCTAAACCTTGATCTGGCCAATCACTTAAAACAGGAACAAGAATTAAATGTGCAGAACTTGAAATCGGTAAAAATTCAGTTAAGCCTTGCACCAAAGCCAATACGACTATTTGCCAAAAAAGCATTACATTTCCTTTTTAAATTTTATCAAATCAATGTTTTGATCCCTCCCACCGGGAGGGGGGTTAGGGAGAAGGGATACATTTAAATCACCCCACCCTAACCCTCCCCTTAAAGGGGAGGGAATAATCACAATGACATTATTTATTAAATAAACGTTGTGGCACTCTGGGTAGAAAAAGTTACAAACTATCTCTCATATCTCTAAACTCAAATGCGGGTAACGAAACATCACAGTTTTTACTAAAGCCAATCACTTTAAATAACTCACCCATTTCATGTGGCAGAGTTAATTTTTTAATTTGTGAAGCTGTTTCCATTTGTTGTTTCGTATCTACTTCATTTTCTAAATCTGCAAGCTCGAGTAAACCTGCTCCCATTAAAAAACTCACCTGGTTGGTGTAACCAATAACTTGCAGGTTCGCTTCAAGTGCTGCATCAGCCATCGAGGTGAAATCTACATGCGCTGTTATATCCTGTAATCCCGGATAAACAAAAGCATCAGGGTGGGTACGGTGTCGATAATGACACATCAATGTGCCTTGATTCCGCTGCTCATGATAATACTCATGCCGCGGAAAACCATAATCAAGCAAGATTATAATTCCCTGCTGCAATCGTTCGGCAATACTCTTAATCCAATCTTCTGCCGCAAAATTAATTTCAGAAATATAACCGGCGTTAAACTCCAGATTTAACTCTGATTCTATATCTTGTACCCGACTAATCAGTCGAGCATCAAAACTTGATGTCACCTGAAATTCAAACTTATCATTTAACCATGTAACATTTACATCATTGATATCATTTTCTGTTTTTTGAAATAACTGCACAGGCATTGCATCAAGTAATTCATTAGCCAGTACAACACCGGAAAACTTTTCCGGCAGCTCATCCAACCATTTAATATTATCTATAAATTCAGGAAAGTTTTCTTCAATTGTCTTTTTTTGACGCTCACGTAAATCTGCACTCAATTCAAGTATCCAGTATTCTCCTGGTAATTTATTTTTCTTTTTTAAATAAACTAAAAGATCTGCCGCCATACGGCCGCGACCCGCGCCTACCTCAAGAATAATATCGTCTTTATTTAAAGCAGCTAAAATTGCATTCGCTAAAGCTTGAGAAAATAAAGGTGAGATTTCTGGAGCAGTAATAAAGTCGCCCTCTTCACCCAACTTTGTGCTACCTGCCGCATAATAACCTAGCCCGGGAGCATAAAGAGCAAGTTCCATATAGCGCGAAAATGAAATCGCGCCATTATTTTTATCAATTTCAGATTTAATAAATGTTATTAATTTTTCACTATACCGCTGCGCTAAATCACCCGGCACAGGTAAGTCTTTAGAATCGCGAGCAGACTGATAAAGCTTTTCTGAAAATGAATTGGAGGACATGAAAACGGACTAGGCCTAATTGCTTGTGTTACAGTAAAAAATCCAGTATTCCTGAATTAAGAAGTTTCAAAGGATAACACAGTATGTCTGACAATCTGTCTAATAATAATGACTCAGCGAATACCAAAGTTGTATTAATTACCGGTGCCGCTCATCGTATTGGTGCCACAACAGCAAAACTATTACACCAAAACGGAATGAATATTGTTTTGCATTACCGCGGATCCCGTGAACAAGCTAAAGCTCTGCAAAAAGAATTAAATAGTGAACGAGAAAACTCGGTCATCCTTATTCAGGCTGACTTACATATCACTAATGGCTTATCGGCATTAATTGAAGAGTCAGTAAAAGCCTGGGGACGATTAGATGTATTAATTAATAATGCATCGAGTTTCTACCCAACAAAAATGGGCAAAGCAACAGAAGATCAATGGGATGATCTTATTGGCTCAAATCTTAAAGCTCCTTTTTTCTTATCTCAAGCAGCAAGCCCCCATTTGAAAAAGACCAATGGCTGCATCGTTAATATTGTTGATATTCATGCCGAGCGTCCATTAAAAACATTCCCCATATACAGCATGGCAAAAGCAGGATTGGTTATGATGACTAAATCATTAGCCTGTGAACTTGGACCAGAAATTAGAGTAAACGCGGTTGCACCTGGCGCAATAATCTGGCCAGAAAACCTGGATGAAGTTGCCAAGCAACGAATCGTCTCACGCACTTTTTTAAAACGTCAGGGTGAACCCAATGATATTTCTAAAACCATTTTATATTTAATTAAAGATGCGGGTTATGTTACTGGACAGATTATTGCGGTTGATGGTGGACGTAGCCTGAACTCCTAATTAACCTAAGCAACGCGTAAATATTACACGTCATTCTCGTATGCCTTTCACCCTACGGGTACAAACGAGCGGGAGAAGTGGTGCAGTGAAGCACCGTTTACGAATCAAAGGATGAAATCCGATAATTTAAAGGCAATAGATTCCGGCTCACGCTTTGCTTGACCTGAATGACAATCACCTAATTAACTTTAAAATCAATAGCCCAAAGCTTTTGTGAATCTTTATCAAAATTCAACCAGTGATCACACATGGTTTTTCCTGACACAGGATGAATTAAGTGTGGAGCTATTTCTTCAAGAGGCAGTAAAACAAAAGCATTTTTAGTAATCTCATCACGCGGTAACTCTAAACCTTTTTCTTTTAGAATAAGGTCATCAAAAAGCAACAAATCCAGATCAACTGTCCGAGGAGAGAAACGTGGAACACTTCGATCACGACCATTATCATCTTCTATTTTTCGTAAAGTAGCAGCAACGGTATGCACATCTTCATCAGTATTTAAGCCCGCCACCAGGTTTAAAAAATTATCACCATCAAAACCCACTGCTTCACTCTCATACACAGACGAAAGAATTAGTTTGCCGTAATGTTCCTGTAAAGCATTAATCGCAATACGGATATTATTTTCCGCATCAATATTACTGCCGATACTGATATATATTTTAGTCATGCTTATTCTACTTTTACACCGCGTTACGTTTTATTGCCACGTTCAATGAGAATACCAACACCACTTGCACCACTTATAGCTTCACCTTTATTCAGCTTTAAACGCACCCAGGGTACATTAAATTCATTAAGAATAATTTGAGCGCATTCTTCGGCCAGACGCTCAACCAACAAAAATTCGCTCTCTTCAACAAAGCTGATTAATCGTTTTGATACGGCTTTGTAATCAAGCGTATTTTCAATGTCATCGGTCTCAGCTGCTTTTCTAATATCGGTTGCCATCTCCAGATCCAGACTGATAGTCTGTTTGGTTTCACGCTCCCAATCATAGATGCCGATGATAGTTTCGATTTTCAAATCGTAAAGAAAAATAATATCCATTGGCGCAAGATACAGCATAGAGGATTAAAGATAAATAATATGGGCCACCAAGGACACGAAGAACACCAAGAAAGAAAAAAATAACTTTAACCACGGCGATCACTGGGAAAATATTTTTTATTTTTACCTCTATGTTCCCTACGCCTCTGTAGTTACCTTTTTTGAGTTTTTCTTCGTGTCCTTTGTGGCTAATATTTCGCTTGTCTCGCCCCCCACTAATCTTGTACCTTTACGCCATGAATATACAAATGGAAATAATCGAATACCTTCTTATTTTTGCTTCTTATTTAATTGGCTCACTCTCTTCTGCCACTATTGTTTGCAAAATCATGGGACTCCCTGATCCACGCGGGCAAGGTTCGGGTAACCCGGGCGCAACTAATGTATTACGCTTTGGTGGCAAAAAAGCGGCTGCCATCACCCTGGCCGGCGACATGATAAAAGGTTTAATTCCTGTACTCATTGCTCAATATATGAATATCAGTGTTTTAGGTATTGCACTGGTTGGTTTAGCCGCTTTTCTTGGTCACCTTTACCCTGTCTTTTTTCAATTCAAAGGCGGCAAAGGTGTCGCAACCATGCTCGGTGTGATGTTTGGTTTTTCTTGGTGGATTGGATTGGCAACCGCGGGAACCTGGTTATTCATGGCAAAAATTATCAAGATTTCTTCACTTTCAGCCCTGGTTGCCACGGCATTAGCACCGGTTTATGTCTGGCTTTGGTTTAATAGTCCTTTCACTATTGGCGTTACCATTTTTATGACCGTGATTTTATTCTGGCGGCACCGTTCTAATATTCAAAATATGATGAAAGGGATAGAAGATGCTATCGGAACGGATAAAACATAAAAACTATAGCCACGAACGACTGCATGGACGCAGGAGGTAGAGTAACGCAGGAGCAGTTGCCGAGGACACCAAGGAAAAAAGATTAAACCACGGGGGACACGGAGAACACGGGGATAGAAAAGTAAAAAGCTTTCCCAGTGTCCCCCGTGGTTTTGTATATATTTTCTTGCTGTTCTTTGTGTCCTTGGTGGCTATATTGCTTCTAGTGATTCCAAATCCCAGCGTGGCTTTGCATTAAATTCCAATGATTCATGCTCCCCCGCGACTAAACGCTGGCAACCGGCAAAAGCAATCATCGCTCCATTATCCGTGCAGAATTCCAGTCGAGGGTAATACACCGTCGCTTTTTCCTTTTTCACCATTTCTTCGAGGCGCTGACGTAAACGCGTGTTAGCACTTACTCCGCCTGCAATGACTAACCGTGTTGAGTTTGTCTGTTGTAATGCTCGGCGACATTTAATTGCCAACGTCTCTACTACCGCGGTTTCAAAAGCACGAGCAATATCCGCTTTGGTTTGTTCGCTTTTATCGCTTTTATGTAATGTATTTAAGGTGAAGGTTTTTAAACCGCTAAAACTAAAATCCAGACCAGGACGATCACACATGGGGCGTGGAAATTTATATTTCCCCACTTCACCTTTTTCCGCTAGTTTCGCCACCGCAGGACCTCCGGGATAGGCAAGTCCCAGCATTTTCGCTGTTTTATCAAACGCTTCTCCCGCTGCATCATCCAATGATTCACCCAACACCTGGTATGAACCTATACCTTCTACCTTCACCAGCATTGTGTGACCACCCGAAACCAGTAAAGCCACAAACGGAAACTCGGGAGGATTTTCTTCCAGCATCGGCGCTAGCAAGTGGCCTTCCATGTGATGAACTGCAACCGCAGGAATATCCCAGCCGTACGCCAAACTCCGAGCAATACCTGCGCCAACGAGCAACGCCCCCGCCAATCCCGGCCCGGCAGTATAGGCGACACCGTCGAGATCTTTTGCCGTAATACCCGCTTCAGCAAAAACCTGCTTCACCAATGGCAGGGTTTTGCGTATATGATCACGCGATGCCAGTTCAGGCACAACACCACCATATTCTGCATGCACCGCGATCTGACTATATAAAGCATCGGCCAAAAGTCCCTTTTCGCTATCGAAAAGAGCTATTCCTGTCTCGTCGCAGGAGGTTTCTATTCCTAATATCAACATATCGCCATTATTTCACTCTTTTGCTTCTGGATCTTTGCTTTTTAGCCTTACAGGGATTAAACTTGCGCGCTTTCTCATTTGCAATAAATTTTTAGAGGTAAGGATTACATGCCTGCTGTACGCGTAAAAGAAAACGAACCATTTGATGTCGCTCTACGTCGCTTCAAGCGTTCTTGTGAAAAAGCTGGTGTTTTATCGGAAGTTCGCCGTCGCGAATTCTACGAAAAACCAACTTCAGTTCGCAAACGTGAAAAAGCTGCTGCTGTTAAGCGCAACCTTAAGAAAACGTCTCGCGATCGTAATCGTTTAAAGCGTTTATATTAAGAATTAGATTTTCTATATCACCTCATTTCTTGGGGTGGTTGGTATCTCGCCTTTCATGACCGATTCTGCTCTCAAAACTCGAATTAACGACGATGTCAAAACTGCTATGCGCAGTAAAGACAAAGAACGTCTTGGCACTTTGCGCCTGTTAACCGCTGCCATTAAACAAATCGAAGTTGATAAACGCATTGAGCTTGATGACGAGCAAGTTGTTGCCGTTATTGAAAAGATGCTCAAGCAGCGTAAAGACAGTATCGAGCAATTCGAAAAAGCCGGTCGCAACGAACTTGCTGAGATCGAAATCAAAGAAGTCGCAATTCTCAAAGAATTCATGCCGGAACAAATGTCTGATGCAGATGTTGATGCTCTAATCGACGAAGCTATCGCATCGACTGGAGCTGAAGCAATGAAAGACATGGGCAAAGTCATGGGCATACTTAAACCACAGCTTGCTGGTAAAGCAGACATGGGTGCGGTTAGCGCAAAAATTAAAGCTAAACTTTCTTAGCCTTCGTTACCTGGTTTAATTTCTGATTAAAACGCTCAAGTTTCCCCCCTCCCCCCCTTTGAATATTAGTTTTTAATAATATTATTAAATAGTCTTATTATATTATTATGTAGCCACTACTTTCACTGCCAATAAATTTGGTATTTTACTCTGGGAAATGCAAATGAAATTTTATATCCTTGCTTCAGTCTTACTCTTAAGTTTTATTTCTAGTTCACATGCAAGTGTTCTTAATAAAAAAGGTAAGTGGTCGGTTTATTATGGTTATAACCGCGCTGAATATAGTAATAGTGATTATCACTTAACAGGTGATGGTTATGATTTTACTTTAAAAGGTGTCAGTGCAAAGGATCGACAATCTGATATTGGTGCAGACCCTTATGCAAATCCTTTTGCCTGGTCAGTGCCACAAAACAATATTCGTTTTAGTTATTTTCTCACAGATAACTTTGCCATTTCTTTTGGTAATGATCACATGAAGTATGTAATGGATACTTACCAAACTGTGGATATTGATGGTTCCATCAATATATCGGATAATACAATATACAATAAAGATTATACTGACGCAGAGACTATAGACATAAACCCCGCTTTCCTCACGTTCGAACATACTGATGGATTAAATTATGTTTCCGTTGAATTTGAGCACTTCATCCCCTTATGGTTAAGTTCAAAAGGCACGCATGCCTTCTCTGCATTTTGGGGGCCAGGAATAGGGTTAATGTATCCCAAAACAAATGCTCGTTTATTTAGCCGTCCACAAAATGATGAATTTCACATTGCCGGTTCAGGCTACAGTATTAAAGTCGGTGTCGAATATATTTTTGAACGCTGGTTTACCCGTTTAGTGACAAAATTTGGTCACATCGATATGAATGATGCTAAAACAACAGCCGACTCCACTGACACACTTTCACACAAGTTTGATTTTACTGAAACCTACCTGGCGATCGGTTTTTATTTCTAAGTATTTTTTTAATATGGAATGGCGTAGTCTAAAGACTTAGACTTAGACTCATTCCATATTATTTTCCTCCTCCCTCTTTCAAAAAAACACAAGAAAAATATAAAGCTTAAACTTGATTAAGATCAAGAGCACACCTCATCGTTCAAAGATAAAGTACCCCTCCTAATATATCTATAGTTAGAATTATTCCAAAGAACATTGTTTAACTAAAAGCATGTTGGATTTTTTTTCTCGAATTAAATAAATGATCTTATCAAATTATGTAAATACATTTGGCCAGTCGATGCTAAAAAAACACCAGCAACGAGTGCATAAAATTGCAATTGATGCAGACTTTACCTGTCCTAATCGTGATGGAACGATTGGTCGTGGTGGCTGTACTTTTTGTAATAATGTTTCTTTCAGTCCGAATGGACGAAAGCCTGCACCACTAGCTCAACAAATTGCTTCGGGCAGAAAAGTATTAGTAAAACGTACTGGTGCACAGCAGTACCTTGCTTACTTTCAGGCTTATACAAATACCTATGCCGATCCGCAAATATTAAAAAAATTATACGATAGTGCTTTAGCTGAACCTGATGTTATCGGCTTATGTATTGGAACACGTCCGGATTGTGTTCCACCCAAAGTTTTAGATTTACTGAGTAGTTATCAGGATCAAGGTTATGAAGTCTGGTTAGAGTTAGGTTTGCAATCCAGTTACGACAAAACCTTAGAACGCGTTAACCGTGGCCATGATTATGAAACATACTGCAAAGCGATAAGGGAAGCACATAGCCGGCAACTATCCGTGTGTACTCATTTAATTATTGGTTTACCGGGTGAAGATAACTCACATGCAAAAATAAGCTTGTTACGTGTCCTGGAGCAAGGTGTTGAAGGCCTTAAATTGCATCCATTACATGTCGTAAAAGGAACGGCTCTTGCAAATGAATGGCGACGCGGAGAATACCTGGCGCTTAGTATGAAAGAATACATAAATACGGTTGCTGATTTAGTTGCCTTAACCCCTAAAGAAATTATTTTTCATCGTCTTACCGGTACCGCACAAAAAGATATTCTTCTTGCACCTGAATGGTGCTCACAAAAGTGGAATGTTTTAAATGGCATAACAGCAGAGCTTAAGCAACGCGGTCATCGTCAGGGAATAAAATATGGAGAACACAGTACATGGTAGCGGTAAAAAATAAAATTGAACTTGTTTGTCCTGCCGGTAGCTTACCGGCTTTACGCGCAGCAGTTGATAATGGCGCAGATGCTGTTTACATAGGTTTTCGTGACGCAACCAATGCACGAAATTTCCCCGGGTTAAATTTTAGTTTTGAAGAAGCACAAACGGGCATTAAGTATGCGCATGAAAAAAATGCAAAAGTTTTATTAGCCTTAAATACTTTTCCGCAACCCGCTGACTGGGCTCTCTGGACTAAGGCCATTGATAACGCAGCAAAACTTGGAGTTGATGCTGTTATTCTTGCTGATCCAGGGTTAATGCGTTATGCCTCACGACATTATCCTGAATTACGTTTACATCTTTCCGTGCAAGGTTCAGCAACCAATAAACATGCCATTGGTTTCTTTCAGGAAAATTTTAATATTCAACGTGTTGTATTACCTCGCGTACTGTCACTCGCCCAGGTAAAAAATGTTATTAATAACAGCCCTGTCGAAGTTGAAGTTTTTGGCTTTGGTAGTTTATGTGTCATGGTTGAAGGACGTTGCGTCTTATCCTCTTATGTTACAGGTGAGTCACCTAATTCATGTGGTGTATGTTCCCCGGCTAAAGCTGTTAAGTGGGAAGAAACACCTAAAGGAAGACAATCTCGATTAAATGGTGTACTCATTGATACCTATGGCGCTAATGAAAATGCTGGCTACCCCACTTTATGTAAGGGGCGCTTTCAAGTTGGTGAAAATACTTTTTATGCAATAGAAGAACCCACCAGCTTAAATACATTACCTATACTTGCTGAAATTATTGAGATGGGTGTCGCAGCAATTAAAGTAGAAGGCCGCCAACGAAGTCCGACTTATGTTGCACAAGTGACTAAAATTTTACGCTCAGCAATTGATTCCTGTCAGGCGGATCCAAAAAATTACTCACCGGATAAAAAATGGATCGAAGGTCTTGATCATGTTTCCGAAGGAAACTCACATACCTTAGGCGCTTATCATCGTCCCTGGCAATAAATAATTAATTTAGTATTAAATTTAAGAGAAGTGTTATGAAGCTTTCATTAGGTCCACTACAATATTTTTGGTCAAAAGAAAAAGTCTTTTCTTTTTATGAAGACATTGCAAAGCTGCCAATCGATATTGTTTATCTTGGTGAGGTTGTCTGTTCCAAAAGACGTCAGTTAAAATTTGAAGACTGGATAACGATTGCAGAAAAATTAACTGCAGCAGGTAAAGAAGTTATTCTTTCAACCATGACCCTATTGGTTGCAGATTCTGAACTGGCTCAACTTAAAAAAATCTGCACAAACGAGAGTTATGCCGTTGAAGCCAATGATACGTCTGCTCTACATCTTATGTCAGGTAAACAAGATTACGTCGCAGGCCCACATATCAACATGTATAACGCAGAAACTTTGGCTGTACTGCATGATGCTGGCGCCAAACGCTGGGTTTTACCAATAGAGCTTTCTGAAAAAACACTGACAGATTTACAAAATGAAAAACCTGAAAACATGGAAACCGAAGTTTTTGTTTACGGTAATATCCCACTTTCTTTTTCTGCGCGTTGTTTCACTGCACGCGCTTTTAATTTACCCAAAGATCAATGTGATTTTCGTTGTGAAAAATTTGATCAGGGAATGCCTTTATATACACAAGATGAACAAAACCTGTTTCTAATTAATGGCATCCAATTACAATCAGGCATTCCAAGTAATTTATTATCAGTCGTTGATAGATTAAAAGAACTTAAAGTAGATGTATTACGCATTTCACCACAAGATGAAAATATGGATTCAATTATCAAGGCCTTTAGAGATAGCATAGATAATGAGTCATCCGATATTGAGTTACCTATCCCCGAAGGTGGCTGGTGTAATGGCTACTGGTATGGTCAACCCGGCCTTGATTGGAAATCTATTTAATTTATTTCTCATTATACAAAAAACAATCCGTAGGTCGGTCTTTACCTACATTAATATATTTTAATTGAATAATACCTTCTCACTTAAACTATGAACATGTTTAGCAATATTTAATCGTTCAAGTAATGGTGCCATACGAGTCGCTAATGTCTGTCCAAAAATAGATGTCAAATAAACGTTAGTATCAAAATCCATCGCATCAATCAGATTTTTTATATATAAACCATCTTCCGTATTACCTTCAATGCTCAAATGGCGAGAAAAAAATAAACTATCCGGATCTTCATTTCCCGTAGCAAGTAATAAAAATGTTTTTAAATCACCAGAAATATGAACATCAGCAACCGTATTTGATTTTGCATCATCAACTAATTGATTATTGCGAATAATAAACTTCCAGCAATTCCCCGTATCTTTAATCGTTAATTGCAGACGCTTACCTTCCATATGGTCTAAGCGCGAAGTAATTGCCTGCCCTTTCATTAAGTGTCCACCCATTCGACTTATCAAGTGGGTGTGAACCTTATCTGGAACAAAACGAAGAAAGTGATGTAAAGGTTTCAATGCAAAGGACATTTTATTAATCTCGGTTATTTAACCTTACGAATATAAAACAACTAATAAGCTAACTATATGATCTAGATCAATATCTTCTAAATAGAGGTGCCAACTAACAGGGTGAGAATATTGTTGGCTCCGTCATTTCATGACTTGAACCCACCTACAAATTTTATGTAGGTGGGCTCAAGCGTAGCGGAGCCAACAAAGAGCCTTCGGTTTTATCATTACAACGACTAGGATACTCTTGCCCTATACCGGCTGACACCCTAAACAGCAATATCCCATCCGCCCGGAAAATTTATCTTTCACTATTTTCTCACCACACTGGTAACAGGGAAGTCCTTTCCGACGATAGACATTAAATCGGTAATCTTCAAATTCTACACCCTGCTTCGCCAGTTTTTTTGCACGTGATAATAAGTTAGTTATACCTTTGGTTTCATAAGATTGCAGGGTTAATAGCAAACTATTTTGTGCAAGCTGTTGTAGTTGCTGATCATTAATATCACAAATACGTGTTTCCGGGTGCAGAGCTGAAACATGTAATATTTCACAACACAGATAATTACCTATACCGGCCAGAACACTCTGATCTTGCAATAGCGTCATAAGACTGCGCCGCGATTTACGAAATGTCATTAGCCTTTGGGTAACCATTTTCCAGGTCGTGTTTGCTGTTAGTAACTCCAGACCTAATTTACTTAGATAAGGATGATTCGCAAGTTCATGTTCTTTTAGAACAGAGATGTCTGAGGCACTATAAAGAAATGCTGCTCCCTCCTGTGTATGAATAGAGAGACGCAACTGCCGCTTCACATCAGGTGTTTGTCCATCTGGCGAGATAAACCATTTACCATAGAGATTGTTATGACTGTAAATCGTATAACCATTGGCGAAGCGGATCAACATCGCTTTTCCTTTTGCACTAACTTCGACAATCCGCTTGTTTTTTAGTTTGCCCTGATAGGGTTTCAGGTTATCAAAGGCAAAAAATATTTTACTGACCTTGCTTTGCTCAAGCACTTCTGCAAGCTCATCCCTTGCACGTTGAATTTCCGGACCTTCAGGCATTGTTTAAAACCATATTTAAAAGTAGAGGTAGATGAGGTATTTTTCATTTCTCTTTAACTCACGTTACTACACGCGCTTTGTGATTAAGCAAGGATACATTAATATGCTAGATGTTTGAACAAACTCCAGTCCACTAGATAAGCCCTCACTTAAATTTAAGTTTTTTGAAATCTTTCTGATTATCGGACTTTATTTCTAAAATTTAAGAGTTCGAAGACTGAGGGGTTTTCCTGTTATTCATGCTTTAATTCTTCTCTTAATTCATTAATAATTTCCTCAATATCATATCCCTTATTCTTTATCCATAAATCACGATCATGTTCTGGGTTTTTTAATCTCATATTTAATCCATACTCAGTGCTAACATCATCTTCCGACCTTGGGTCTGCTACTTTCTCCCAATTTGGTTCATTGTCTGTCATGTCTCGAAAATATATAACAAACAAAACAAATACAACTGTAGCAGTAACACCTGCACCAAACCCATCAAAAGTATAAATAATAAAGCCTTCAATAATTAAAATCATAAACATTGATGTGATAATCTTATTATTGTATACAGACTTCTGTGCCTCGGCTTGTTCTTTGTAATAAAGCCATAAACTTTCTGGATATTGTTTATCAAAAACTTTCACAATCCCTTTCTAAGTCTCTTATACGCTGCTTTTCCATCTCTGTAGGTAATTCTTCCAATTTAAACTCCCGTGATATTAATTTAAAAATAAATAGGGCTGAGATATATGGAAACGATCATCTAATCACCACATTCTTATTTTAAAAGTTCACGTTCTTTTTTAACTATTTCAATTAACAATTTTTTATTCTGCTCAGGCACACCATTCAAAGCCTCTACACGTTTAATGTAATCTTTTGTTTTCTCCGCAATCTCATCAATTAAACTTACCGCTTGTTTATTCGTATATTGATACGCCTCACCTAACTTGATTATATTTTCGCGCAAGCCTCCCACTTCATCATCAAAAATAAGTGGAATGGCAAAACGCGTGTTGTGTCGAGACCATGCACGCATGGGAGCAGGATCATAAACAGGAGCTAGCTTCACATGCTCAGCACCGCCAAGAAATGACAAGTTTTCTAAATGCAGATCACCATTTCCGGTAAACAAAGCAACAATTAAACGTTTATATAATTCATGTTGTATTGCTCGCACATCCATATTGGCAACTTTGCCCAGACGTGCAATGCGATACGCCATTTCTTCCAAATCAGTGTCGGCATTACTCTGAAAATATTTATCACCAATGGCAAACACGGAATAAAAGGATTCCATCGGAATTGGATAACCTTCTCCTGAACGATCAAAACGTTTAATCGCCAGCACGCGCATGCCATCAATTTCTGACAACCAGAATTGTGGCACTTCAAAATCCAGCTCTTGATGAAGCTCAAGGCACAGTGCCTCCAGAGTCAACACACCTTCATAACCAATAGGTTCAATTTTTAAAATGACATCTACATAGCCAACATCATCCACTTCCTTTGTACCCGGACTGGCAAATTCACCTTGCCAGTTTTTCACATCTGGAATTGCGACTAATATTTTTGGAATCATGCCACCAACAGAAGGTGTTGGACCGAAGGCATCTAACAGTTCATCATCATCTATGTCATAAACGGTATTTTGAATTTCAGCCTGAATTTGTTTCCAGTAAGCTGAACGCGAAGTAAGTAAATTCCGTTGTTCAGGATTGTTATAATAATTTTCCGCAATCCGATCATCACGAAAAATATCCAGATGACCAATACCGTTATGCGCTGACAATAATAAAATTTCCCAATCGGTATCCAAACCAGGCTTGGGTGGTAAATCACTTTTTTCTAAAATTCGAGTATAAAGCCGACGTTGAATATTGGTTTCATTTCGTGCCGGTAACATACTCATTAAACGCGGATAAAGCGGAATCGAATCTTTAGCTAAATAAGTCACCTGCTCCGTTTTATATTGTTGCGGCGGCGCCAATAAAGAAACACCACCTGCCAGGTATTTAGCGCCGTACTCCGCATCATACTCAATAAACTCTTTGGTATAACTGAAGCGCGTTTGTTTTGGCGTCACAATCATGTCGGCCATTTTTAAAGGGCCGTCTTTGGTACGCGTCCAAATAACCGCGTGTTTATCTGTGCTTAAAACCATTTAAAAAAACTCACCTTTGCGAATTGTTTCTAACGCATCATCATCCGGCACATAAGCCAGACGTAATCCCACCAATCGACCCAATGCATCTAAAGTCGCAAAGTCAGCATTTTTACGCCCTTTCATGCGCGACAATGTTTCAGCTGAAATAGGTAAACGCATCGCCATGGTTTTTCCATCCAGACCATGATCGGTGCCGCGCGAGAGCACCTCATTTAATAATTTTTCAAAGGCTTCTTGTTGTTCGGGTTTTGGATTCATAAGCAACCTATTAAATTGACTATACAATCAATTATAGTTTAAATTATATCAAAATATAGATAATATTGATCTTTTAGTCAACTATACGGCCGCTCTTTACCTCTTTCCAGCGCAGGGAGTAAGAAACAATACAAGGAAGTGCGTTTGAGGCATTCTATGTCGTCCGATACATCTGTAAACTTGCCCCCATGGCTGGCCGTATTCCACAACAATTCATTGATGATCTCCTAAATCGCGTCGATATCGTCGAAGTAATCGATTCGCGCGTGCCTTTGAAGAAAAAAGGTAAGGAATACACGGCTTGTTGCCCCTTTCATTCTGAAAAGACGCCATCTTTCACCGTAAGTCAGGGTAAACAGTTCTATCATTGCTTTGGCTGTAAGGCGAATGGCTCTGCCATTGGTTTTTTAATGGAATATGAGCATTTAAGTTTTCCTGAGGCTATTGAAGAACTTGCGCGTAGTCAGGGCGTTGATGTGCCCTACGAGGGTGGTCAACGCCCTGATCCTGCGATTAAAAAAGCACAAACTGATCTCTATGATTTAATGCAGCAAACCGATCAGTATTTCCAACAGCAACTACGCCAAAATACAGAAGCCCAAACGGCCATTAGTTATCTCAAGGAGCGTGGTTTAAGCGGTGAAATCGCTAAAGATTTTGGTATTGGTTTTGCCCCGGATGGTTGGGATAACCTGCTTAAAGCCCTCGGCAATACGACTGAACGTGAAAAAGCACTGGTTACGGCTGGTATGTTGATTAAAAAAGACAACGGTAAATGCTATGACCGTTTTCGGGATCGCATTATGTTCCCCATTCGGGATCGACGTGGCCGCTGCATTGCTTTTGGTGGCCGCATTTTACCTGAAAATAAACAAGTAGGGGCCGAAGCACAGGGAAGTGCGAGTGCCGCGGGAGGCACGAGCCCAGGGATGGGCGAAGGTAGAACAATGCAGGAGCAATTGTCGAGGAAGCCGGAAGCGGCAAAGTATCTTAACTCCCCTGAAACACCTCTTTTTCATAAAGGCCGAGAACTCTATGGCTTATATGAAGCCCGCCAGGCTTTGCGTGATATTCCACGCCTTATGGTAGTTGAAGGTTACATGGATGTGGTGGCATTGGCACAGTTTGATGTGCGTTATGCCGTGGCGACACTTGGCACTGCAACCACTGCCGACCATTTACAGCGCCTGTTTCAACTCACATCTGAAATCGTCTTTTGTTTTGATGGTGATCGTGCTGGTAAAGACGCCGCATGGCGTGCTTTACAAGTCTGTTTACCTGAAATGCGAGATGGTCGTGAATCCCGCTTTATGTTTTTGCCTGATGGTGAAGATCCTGATAGTTATATCCGTAAAATAGGCAAAGAAGCTTTCGAATTAGAAGTTAAACAATCTCAAACTTTTTCTGAATATTTATTCAAGCAATTAACCGATGAAGCCGATATAAGCGGAATCGGTGGTCGTGCCAAACTGGTTGAAACGGCTCGCCCCATGTTGTCACAAATGCCAGAGGGTATTTATCGCAAGTTAATGTTTGAACAATTGGAAAAATTGGGTCGAGTTGACCTTTCTTTGCCAAAACCTGAATCAGGCCGTTTTAAACCTTCTCGCAAACCAGGTAAAAAAACAGCGACATCAATGTCCCCGGTTCGTAAAGCAATAACCTTACTATTGAACCAGCCGAGTATCGCGCAACACTGGCTGCAAAGTGAAGCCAGTAACAGTGATGAATTGACAAAACTTGATCTTCCCGGCATGGATTTATTGCTGGAGGTACTTGAAATATTAAGGATCAACCCCGATTTAAGTACTAGCGCGCTCATCGAGCGCTGGCGCGAAACACCTTCAGGTAGCCACCTGGCAAAACTGGCGAGTGAGCAACCTGAATTAGATGACAGTGCAGCATTAGAAGTAGAGTTTATTGCCGTAATGAATGCACTGAAAAAACAGTCTGTTGATCTTCGTTATGATGATTTACAGGCTAAATTAGACCACGGCACACTAAATGAAGCAGAAATGGCCGAGTATAAAATGCTCTTACAACAAATATATGTTGTAAAAAGTGCCTCAAAACCTGACTAATATCAAATATTTGCTATATATAATGTAAGAAAGCGTTAAAAACTAGTGTATAATTCGTTGGTTTTACGCCCCGATATTGTTAATTCAGCTAAGAAGGCTTTTATGTCGCAAGCAACAAATCAAGAAACACAACAATCACAACTTAAGGTACTGATTGCTAAAGGAAAAGAGCAGGGATTCCTGACTTATGCCGAAGTAAACGATCACTTACCGAATGACATTGTTGATCCAGAGCAAATTGAAGACATCGTTGGCATGATCAACGACATGGGTATCACCGTGCACGAAAAAGCACCGGATGAAGATACCATTGCTGCAGCAACTAATTCAGTTGATGAAGATGCCGCGGAAGAAGCGGCGGCGGCTCTTGCCAATGTAGAAAGTGAATTTGGTCGAACAACTGATCCGGTACGCATGTATATGCGTGAAATGGGTACAGTTGAACTGCTTACACGTGAGGGTGAGATCGCAATCGCCAAGCGTATTGAAGCGGGTCTACGCCATATGATGGCGGCTCTTGCCTCATACCCGGAAACAATTTCTATACTCGTTGAGTCTTACGCAAAAATAGAACAACAGAAAATGAAACTGACAGATATTATCTCCGGTTTCATCGATCCGACTGCACCAGACAATATCCCCACTCCTGCTGAAATTGCAGCTGCTAACGCAAATAAAGCCGCAGGCAATACTGATGACGAAGAAGAAGTTGATACCGGAATTGATTTAGAGGAAGCGCACGAGCGTTTTACTCTACTTGAAAAATCACATGAAAAACATGTTGCTGCTCTGCAAAAATATGGTCATGACGATCCTAAAACAGTCTCCATATTAGAATCAATTTTAACACAAATCTCTGAGTTAAAACTGACACCAAAAATGACCGCCGTTATTCAGCTCAATATGCGTGGTTTGATTACCCGTATTCGTTCTCAGGAAAAAATCATTTTAGATGTTTGTGTTGAACAGGCTCACATGCCTCGTAAACAATTCATTACCACTTTCCCGGATAGTGAGACCGATCTTAAATGGTTGGATCAACACATCGCAGCGGGTGAAAGTTACTCTGAAGTGTTAAAAGAGCACCACGATGAAGTGCTTAAAGCGCAAACCAAATTAGTAAGAATTGGTGATGAAAGCGGTTTAAAAATTAAAGACATCAAAGCCATCAATCGCAAAATGTCGATTGGTGAAGCGAAAGCACGCCGAGCTAAAAAAGACATGGTCGAGGCCAACTTACGCTTGGTTATCTCGATTGCGAAAAAATACACCAACCGTGGTTTGCAGTTCCTCGATCTTATTCAGGAAGGCAACAT
>JAGLTQ010000077.1 GCA_023135195.1 Gammaproteobacteria bacterium
ACATGGTGGATTCGTCAGGCAATTACCCGTTCAATTGCTGATCAGGCGCGTACTATCCGTATCCCTGTTCACATGATTGAAACGATTAATAAACTTAATCGTATTTCACGTCAGATGCTCCAGGAAATGGGCCGCGAACCTACACCTGAAGAACTATCTGAACGTATGGAAATGCCAGAAGATAAAGTACGTAAAGTACTCAAGATTGCTAAAGAACCTATCTCTATGGAAACACCCATTGGTGATGATGAAGATTCACATCTTGGTGACTTCATTGAAGACTTTAATGTTGAATCTCCAGTTGATTCTGCAACAGCAGGTGGCCTTGGAGAAACGGTACAGGGTATTCTTGAAGGCTTAACCGCTCGTGAAGCTAAAGTTTTACGTATGCGTTTTGGTATTGATATGAATACTGACCACACTTTAGAAGAAGTGGGTAAACAGTTTGATGTTACACGTGAACGTATTCGTCAAATTGAAGCCAAGGCGTTACGTAAATTGCGTCATCCAAGTCGCTCAGACCATTTGAGAAGCTTTCTTGATATTGAATAAACTATTTAGATAATCTAAAACAAAAAAGCACTTTCGGGTGCTTTTTTTAATCTAGTACCTCACTAATAAGCTTTGTGAAGTATAGGGTTTAACTAGTCCATAACTATGTAGTAGAATAGCCTCGTTTTGGGCCTTTAGCTCAGCTGGTTAGAGCATCCGACTCATAATCGGCAGGTCCCCAGTTCAAGTCTGGGAAGGCCCACCAACTAAAGTAAAATCAAAGGCTTACATCATTATTGATGTAGGCCTTTTTTTATAGACCAAAGGACTTTCGGAAGGTGCAGAGACTACCTGAGAACTGGTTTTTAATAAAAACCAAGCGTTCTTAATAACAGGCTAGAGCGTCCCGCCCCCTAACAGACAAATTTAACATTTGTACTGAGGGAGATGAGATAGTCCACACTCGATAGAAATATCAAGATTATGTGAATCCCTTGGTCCTTGGTTCGAGTCCAAGTAGGCCCACCAAAATACCAATAAAAAAGGGTTACAAATGTAACCCTTTTTTTATAAACATCATCCCAATGCTACCAACCCCAGATAACACCCTCCAGTAAATTGTTATAACCGGCATATTCCTTCTTTTTCACCGGAATAAAGCTGGTCGCTTTACCTGCAAAACGTTTTAATAATCCTTTTGTTGTAACAACGACGTCACCAATGGTTAGTGACGTTTTAATGCGTAACTTCAGTTCAGGGCTAATACGTTGACTCACAGATATACCCTGATTAGGCATCGCTTTACTTTTAAATATTGTTTTAATTTTTGAACGTTGCTGAATATTTAATTTTTTATTGTGAAATGTTGTACGCAATACAGCCGCATCACATTTTTTCCTGTCTTTAAAAGAAAGACTGTTAAATACTTTCTTCATACCACCTTTAATGCCTTTAACTACCGGCTGACGAACCGGGTTCCGATAATGATCAAGCACTGATAAAGTTGATAAATTCGGAGGCGAAATACCACAAATATTTTTGCCAATTAAGTCCCCGGCCTTTTTAAATTTTTTTTTCATTTTACCCGTAACTAATACAAACTGAAGTTTACCTGGTAATTTTACTAATACTTCATGCCCAAATGTTTCTCTCTCCAGGAAATAAAGTGCGGTCCATCAAAAATAATATCGTATTTATCATCTCGCATTTCATGTTGGTATGTCATCCAGTTACCTGGATGTTTATAAGTTACTATGACACCAAGTAATTTTGATAAATGTTGTGCAATTGGTCCATATATTTTCATACCCGCCTCAGCTGTTTCTCGTGGCGGTGCAGACAAAATCAAATTCCGGGCAAAAGCAGTAGAAACAATGTTACCAAGCATAAGTAACAACAAAATTAATCTCTTATAATTTTTCATTATCTATCTCCCTTCTACCCTTAGGGTGCTTGCAACCTCCTTTTGCAACTCACCTTGAAGTTTTATTATTTTACAGAATAGATTAATCCGAACTGGAATATTGAATAAAACAGATTTAACATTTACAAACAATAACGCCCTGCATTTTACAGTGTAGAATAATGAAAAATGCAGTAGTATTAGGGACATAAGATAAGTGTTGTAAAATAGGACGTTAACTGAAAATATATTTTCAACATCAACTGTACAAAAAAATGGAAAATATTTGTGACATTACCCGTTCTTAACTTGCCATTACTGAGTTCTAAACGACCAAAGCCCTATATTAAACCTAAAAAGTTTCGTTTATGGCTAAATGGACTTCCTGTTGGTAATGTACAAAAATCATCTCAGATTGTATTACAGCAGCTGAAAATCCTGAATCAATCACGTTATCCTTATTCAGAACGCAGCCAATTGCTTGATGCTTTACGTCCAACAATTCGACAATTACTACTCTCATTAAAGCAACCCCTACACCGTGCAAATCTACCTCTATCGGATGAAAATAATTTAGTTGCTCAACTTATTCAGGATCTACTCAGTGAAATTGCCCATGGTTATAAACTCATAACCAGTGATTTAATGGAAAAAAACTCACGCAAAGAAAACGATCAGCTTTTATTACGAGAATCTATTTATTTAAGTATTCAATATCTTGCCCGTAGCATAGTTGAAAGTTACCTTATTTATACAGCGCCACAATATGATATATGGCGTGAACTACACCAACTCTATCGTTATGCTGAATATGAACATATTCAAAATGAAGCGATTGATGATCCTTACCCGGATTATGTTTTACCCGTCCAATACACTATTGATTTAGTTTATAAACGTATTGTGCTGTTATCTCTCTCAGCGCCTTACCATTTAATGCAAAATGAGGCTGAAGATATTTACTATCTCGTTTCTGCCTGGACATCCGTTTGCGAAATACAAGAGTTAGAAAAAAAGCATATCTCAAATCAATATGGCGTTGATTTTGCCACGGATATGTCACCTCGCTATATTCCCGATAATCTCGAATGGGAACCTGTAGATGGACGTGTGATTGATATTAGTGAAGTAAAAGCACGTCTTACTAATCACACTACAAAAATTCTTCGCTTAAATGTTGATAGTGATGATCTCATTAATGATGATACCCCGAGATCACTTAAAGAACGCCAACAGCGCGATATGCTACTTCGGTTGATGGATGCCTGGCACAGTAAGTTAACGCGTGGAACACATCGTGAAGATCGCGGCGCAAAATTACGCATGGCACTCGGCCTTAATGCTTGTCATTTTTATTGCTCTAACAAAGCTACATTCACCCCCGAGATGGACGAGCTAAGACTTATTTCATCCACTGAAAATAAACAAGCAACTGTTTTTGCAAATATCTATCGTGAAGCGCTGCACAAAGATCGCATACATGAAAATAACGCTTACCCTATTAGCCCATGGCAACAACATAATATTAGTCATACCGGTCTCGCGCTAAGTTGTGGTGAGTCTTGTAATAATATGAATATAAAGGTGGGTGAAGTTGTTAGTTATCTCTTTGAAAGTAAAACAGGTTTACGCTGGAAAATTGGTATCATTCGATGGGTGCATATTAATGAAGAAAATAACATTGACATGGGAATTATGAACCTCTCACATAGCGCTGTTCCCATTGCTATTAAAGCAGTAAAAGGATTAGGCAAAGGTACAGATTATTTCCGTAGCCTACTAGTACCAAAACAGGTTTCTATCCGTCAACTTCGTAGCATCATTGTTCCATCCATGCTCTATGATATTGGTACCGCGCTATCCGTTAATATGAAAACAAAGTTGTTCTACATTAAGCTCAGAAAACTCATTATTTCTACTGGCAATATAGCCATGTTTGAATTTGAGACATTAGAAAATGCTCCGGTAGATTTATCACAAGAAATTTAATTAGCTGGATAGTAACTCTGAAACTCATATAAAATAGAAATTTGTGAGGCGTACCAAAAAGGCTGTTCTTCTAAATCATTATGCCCAACTTTTAACGCATTTAATATTTTCTTTTTTAAGAAAATATTTTTGTACTTCACTGCTTCTTTTAAGGAAACGTTAAGCAATATTGAAGAAGCAGAGGGTAATACACCATCTGAAATAACCTCTTCACCTTCACCGTACTTTAACAAGCTATTTTCGGCTAATAACCAGCCTTGCTTGTTATGAAAACGATTCCATGCTTGTTCCATTATCTCTTCTAACCATTTTTTATCTTTTTTGTTAAATGAATAATCAAGCCAATGAGACAAGCCTTGTGCAACATAGGCATAGTCTTCTAATCCAGCCTCACCTAATACATGCTTGCCTTTAATAGCCCTTACCAATTTCTTCTTAATCCATAAGTTTTTATGGATATAGTCTTTTATCTCTTTTGCAGCTTTAGCATAAGGCTCACTTTTAAATTGTTTTGCTGCTTTTGAAAAAGCAGTTAAAGCCAGCCCGTTCCATGCTGCAAGTAATTTATCATCTCTGGGGACATTACGTTTATTACGTTCCAGTAACATCTTTTTCTTTGCTGAATTAAAGTCATTTTTTGCTTTTACAGAAGAAATTTTCAGTATTTTAGCTGCATCTGTTGCATTCATTATTTCTACTAAATGGTAACCACCTTCCAGATCTGCGGGACCTTCCAGTTGCCACATTAACTCAACAACTTTTAATTCATCTTGATTAAGTAATTTTTTAAGTTCATCACGCTGCCAAAGATAATAACCACCTTCTACACCTTTATTATCAATGGCAGAAAGACTCGCAATATAAGCACCGGATTTAGATCGAAAAACATTAAGCAAAAAATCCAGAGTGTTTTGAGCAATCTTTGAATATTTTTCGCTCTTAAATACTCTGGCTGCATCCAGGTATAATGATGCTAACAATGCATTATCGTAGAGCATTTTTTCAAAATGAGGGATTTGCCAGTTTGGATCAACCGCATAACGGAAAAACCCTCCACCAAGTTGATCATTTAGACCCTGTGAGGCCATTTTATTTAAAGTAAGCAGTAAAAATTGCTTTAAATCTTTATCTGGACTATTTTCATATGATTTTAACATTACGGTTAATTGAGGGAATGAAGGAAATTTATTCTGTTGTCCAAAGCCCCCCGCCATGTCATCAGCCATAGTGGTCGCTTGTTTTAAAAATCGTGTTATATATTTTTGACCTAGCCCAGTAGGTAACTTATTTAATGTGTTTTTTGTTCTTATTGAAAGTTCCTTTGTTGCATCTTTGGCCATACTTTCAAGAAGATGCTTTTCTTGTTTCCATTTTGACTCTATATTTTTTAAAACTTCTATAAAATTTGAAGCTGGTAAATAAGTCATTCCCACCAGGGGATAACCATCCGGTGTAATAAAAACATTTAACGGCCAACCTGCTCGACCCTGAGTACGTTCAACAAAATCAATTAAATGACTATCTAATGCACTATTGATTTCTCTATCAATTTTTACCGGTATAAAATTAGAATTTAATATATTTGCAACAATTTTATTTTTGTAGCTCTCACGCTGCATCACATGGCACCAGTGACAGGAAAAATAACCACTGGAAACATATATCAATTTCCCTTCTTTTTTTGCTCGTGCAATGGTCTCTTTATTCCATTGCTGCCATGCAACAGGATCAGTTCCATGCATCGCTAAATAAGGGGAAGCATGTTGCTGTAAGGTGTTTTTTAAATTACCTGCATAGACATGAAATGACAAATTAATTAAGAAGAACGTTATTAAATGCTTCATAACATTTACCCGGGATAGATATATTGAATGTGTAACCTATTGACCAAAAGGAAGTCAAAGAATTCATTATTTATTAAAATAATGTGGAATGGATTTCATTCCATTTCAAGTATTAAGAAGGTAATCAACTCTTACAATGAAAGTAGGGCTATAAAAATATTATAAATATATTATTCTGGCTTAATTGAATTTGAACCAGAATGTTTATCAAGCCTTTCTTCATCGGCAATAGCTTGTTCAAATTCATCATCAAGTTCTTTTTCTTCTTGCTCTTCTCTTTCTTTAGCTAAACGCGCTTTTTTACGCGTTAATATACGAGAGAAAACTAAACCTAATTCAAAAAGTATCCACATCGGCACAGCTAATAACATTTGTGAAACAACATCAGGCGGCGTCAATAACATGCCAAAAACAAATGCAACAACAATCATATATGGACGCTTTTCGGCTAATTTATCTGCTGTTGTCATACCCGTGGAAATAACAAGAATAGTCGCAATAGGTACTTCAAAGGCAATACCAAAAGCGAAAAACATTTTTAAAACAAAATCGAGATACTTAGAAATGTCTGTCATCATGGTTACACCTTCAAGTGCAATCCCGGTAAAGAATGCAAACATCAAAGGGAAAACAACAAAATACGCAAACACCATACCAAGATAAAATAAAATAATACTGGAAAATAATAGTGGGAAAGCGAGTGACTTTTCATGCTTATACAAGCCAGGCGCAATAAAAGCCCAAAGTTGGTACAAAATAAAAGGCATACCAATAAAAATAGCAGCCATCATGGCAAGTTTGAATGGCGTTAGAAAAGGTGATGCAACATCCGTTGCGATCATGCTGCTGCCTTGAGGCAAATGAATCAGTAAAGGTTCTGCTAAAAGCGAATAGAGATCATTAGAAAAGGTAAATAAAGCAAGGAAGATAACTAAAACAACTAATACTGCTCGCAACAAACGATCTCGCAACTCAACAAGGTGTGACATAAAAGGTGCTTCTTGATTCTTAGCTTGTTGTTTTTTATTCTCTGCCATAGTTTTTATTTTATTTTTTATAACGTGTAGATTTTGTTTAAGAATTTTTGGATTGTGGGCTTTCAGGTTCTGAATCAGAACCATCACTATGATCTGTTATGCCGCTTAATTCTTCTTCTAATTGACGGTCATGCTCTAAATCCGCAGCTTCCTGCTGTTCACGTTCTTCGCGCAGAATATTTTCATTAAACTCATCAGGATCATCCATCGCACTAACTTGATAGTCTGGCGTATCATCTGCATCAATGGTGAAATTATCCGCATTCATGATTTGCTTGATTTCATCAAGCCCGGCATCTTCAGCGAGTGCTTTTCTTATTTCTTCTTGTTTAAGCTCGCGATCAATATCTGATTTTACATCACCCACAAAGCGACGTGCACGGCCAACCCATTTACCCGCAGTTCTTGCAACGCCGGGCAACTTATCCGGGCCGATCACCAATAAGGCGATCACCGCAATCATGGTAAGCTCCCAAAAACCAATATCAAACATGAATAAACATTCTCAAAAAAAATTAAACCGTGATGTAATTTTAAATAAAGCGTAAGTTTAAATCAGCTTTAAACTTTATCTTCTTCTTTTACTTTTGTTGCTTCACCTTCAATAACATTACTTTCACTTTTCTCAATGTTTTCTTGTGGCTTGGTTTCTTCGTCTTTCATCGAAGTTCTAAAACCTTTTACAGCTGAACCTAAATCGCTACCCACATTTTTTAAACGTTTTGCACCAAATAAAACTAAAACGATAACCAATATAATAATTAACTCTGTAACTCCGAATCCCATTTTAACTCTCCAATTAGTTTGTATCTAAAATTGTTACTGAAAACCAGGTAGGTTACTGCCACCCAACAAATGCATGTGCAAATGAAAGACTACCTGACCACCACCTTTGCCGGTATTAATGATGGTTCTAAAACCATCTTTTAAACCCTGTTCCTTTGCCAGCTTCGGCAACTGTTTTATCATATGAGCAATGATTTCGTCATGCTCATCGCTAACTTCATTTAAGCTTGTTATATGGACACGCGGTATTGCAAGTAAATGCACTTCTGCTTTTGGATAAAGATCCTTAAATACCAGCATTTTATCATCTTCGTAAACGATATCAGCTGGAATTTCACCTGCTAATATTTTACAAAAGAGGCAGTCACTCATGATTCTTTCCTGCTCGCTTTCTCTTCTAATCCAGACATACCAAAACGACGTGCTAGCTCATTTAAAACATCTTCATGACTTAAGCCTTGATCAGATAATAGCACCATAGTGTGAAACCAAAGATCAGCTGTCTCATAAATAATTTTTTTCGCGTCGCCATCTTTTGCAGCCATCACCGTTTCAGTTGCTTCCTCACCAATTTTTTTCAAAATTGCATCCAGGCCCTTACTGTGAAGCTTTGCCACGTAAGAACTTTCCGGATCCGCATTTTTACGTTCCGCTAGTACTTCTGCTAATTGTTTTAATATGTCAGACATAATCTTTCAACGCAAAGACGCAAAGACGCAAAGGTCGCGGAGAAAAATAATATATTATTGCCTTCATACTCTACTCATTCATTTAAACATCTAAATTTTACTTTCTTTTAATAAAAAACCTTAGCGCTCTTTGCGTCTTAGCGCCTCTGCGGTAAATTTATTTTTTATATATTTCTTTAGGGTCTTTTACTACCGCCTCAACTTCAACCCATTGTTCGTTTTGTAACTGTTTATAAAAACAATTATGACGACCAGTATGACAAGCAATACCACCGATTTGTTCAACTTCTAACAACACAACATCGTTGTCACAATCTAAACGAATATCTTTAAGTGTTTGCACATGACCGGATTCTTCACCTTTACGCCACAACTTACCACGCGAGCGCGACCAGTAAATTGCACGGCCTTCTTTTACCGTTAATTCTAATGACTCGCGATTCATCCACGCCATCATTAATATTTTGCCTGTGCCTGTTTCCTGTGCAATGGCAGGGACTAAACCATCACCGTCCCATTTAATTTCATCAAGCCAGCTATTTTTCATATATCTTTTTTCAACGCAAAGACGCAAAGACGATGCCAGAACGTGCGGAGCAGGTTAGGGTAATACTGACGAAACGCGTAGCGGTTCATTAAGTGCAAAGGTCGCGGAGAAAGATAATACATTATTGCTGTCATATTCTACCCTCTCCCTAAATATTCAAAATTAATATTTTGTATTTTAAAAAACTTTGCGCTCTTTGCATCTTTGCGCCTCTGCGTTGGATCTTAATATTTTAAAGCCGCATCTCTATTCCAGCCGCAGCCATTTTACGTTTGGCTTCTTCAATAGTGAACTCTGCAAAATGGAAAATACTCGCAGCAAGCACTGCATCCGCCTTACCTTCTTTAACACCATCAACCAGATGTTGTAGTTCACCTACTCCACCTGAAGCAATAACAGGAACATTTACGGCTTCACTAATTGCCCGGGTTAATTCAAGATCAAAACCAACTTTAGTACCATCACGATCCATGCTGGTTAACAGGATTTCACCTGCTCCGTAGTCGACCATTTTTATCGCCCACTCTACTGCATCAATACCGGTTTCTTTACGACCACCATGAGTATAAATTTCCCAGCGATTTTCTTCACCGTCGCTACTGACTTTTTTTGCATCAATGGCAATAACAATGCATTGTGAACCAAATTTCTCAGCGGCTTCTTTTACAAATTCAGGATTAAATACTGCTGCACTATTAATTCCTACTTTATCCGCACCTGCATTTAACATGGTACGTATGTCTTCAACCTTGCGAATACCGCCACCAACGGTTAACGGAATAAAAACCTGACTAGCCACTTCTTCAACCATATGCACCATGGTTTCACGATTATCTGATGTGGCAGTAATATCTAAAAAAGTAATTTCATCAGCACCTTGTTCATCATAACGGCGTGCGACTTCAACCGGATCACCGGCATCACGGATGTCAACAAACTGCACGCCTTTAACAACACGACCATCTGCAACATCTAAACAAGGAATAATTCTTTTTGCCAAGCCCATTCTTAATTTACTCTTTTCAACGGAGAGGCGCAGAGGCGCAAAGGCCGCAGAGAATCCTTTTGCATTTCTACGATTACTGCATCACATCTAATATTCTGTTTATCTGAGATCATTAAATTATTATTTACCTTTGCGTTCTTTGCACTTAATGAACCGCTACGCGTTTCGTCAGTATTACCCTAACCTGCTCCGCACGTTCTGGCATCGCCTTCGCGTCTCTGCGTTTAGGTTTTTGAATTTAACTCATCTGAAAGTTTCTGTCCTTCAGCAAAATCCAACGTGCCTTCATAAATAGCACGGCCGGTAATCGCACCAACAATGCCTTCTTCAGATACTGCACTCAGGGCACGAATATCATCTAAATTAGTAATACCACCTGATGCAATCACAGGGATATTTATTGCTTGGGCTAATTTCACCGTTGCTTCGACATTCACACCCCGCATCATACCGTCACGGCTAATATCAGTATAAATAATAGCGGCTACACCATCATCCTGAAAATGTTTGCCCATATCAATTACGTCATGCTTAGAGAGCTTTGACCAACCATCAATCGCGACTTTGCCATCTTTTGCATCCAGGCCGACTATAATGTGGCCGGGAAATTCCAGGCAAAGATCTTTAACAAAATGAGGGGCGTTAACTGCTTTCGTTCCGATAATGACGTACTGCACACCGGCATCTAAATATGTTTGCACGGTATCTTCATCACGAATGCCGCCACCAATTTGAACAGGTAAATCAGGATAGGCAGCGCAAATGTCGTGTACCACTCCTGCGTTCATTGGCTTGCCTTCAAATGCACCGTTTAAATCAACAATGTGCAAACGACGCGCACCTGCTTCAAGCCATCTTCCCGCTACAGCGACAGGATCATCTGAAAAGATGGTTTCATCATTCATATCACCTTGGCGTAAACGAACACATTTGCCATCTTTGAGGTCAATTGCAGGTATTAAAAGCATGTTCTTATCTCTATTAAATTTTCAATTTTTATTCCCTCCCCTTCAAGGAGGGGGAATCCTTAAATAATTTTATTACTTCGTATTCCCATCCCATTTAAGGAAGTTTGCATACAGAGCTAAGCCGTCATGCTGGCTTTTCTCCGGGTGAAACTGAACTGCAAATACATTATCTTTACTCACTGCCGAAGTAAATGAAAAACCATAATTAGTGGATGCAGCAATGAGATCAGAATTGCCCGGCAGCGTATAATAGCTGTGCACAAAATAGAAGCGTGCATCTTGCGCAATACCGTCCCACATTGGGTGCTCTATTTCCTGATGAACCTGGTTCCAACCCATGTGAGGAATTTTAAGTTTATCTCCGGTTTTCAGATCTTTTAAATCATCACCAAAATACTCTACGTTGCCCGGCAAAATGCCCAAACAAGTGACACCATCATTTTCTGCGCTGGATTCTAATAAGGCTTGCATGCCGACACACACACCAAACAGAGGTTTACCGCTTTCAACATACTCATGAATCACTTTATCCAAACCAAGCCGAATAATTTCACCCATGCAATCACGCATCGCGCCAACACCCGGTAAAACAACACGATCTGCGGCAAGGATAGTCCGGGCATCTGAAGTCACATGAATCGTGACACCCTCACCTACCTTTTCTAATGCTTTAGCAACGGAATGAAGGTTACCCATTCCATAATCAATAACAGCTACGCTAGACATAATTTTTAATATTTCTACAATTCATTAAAGATAAATCATTCACCACAGAGGTCTCAGAGAAGCACAGAGTAAAGAATATAAAAACTCTGTGCTCCTCCGAGACCTCTTGGTTAAAATGTTTTAAAGTTTTTTATAGTGAACCCTTAGTCGATGGCATCACACCTGCCATACGTGGATCTGGCTCAATCGCCATACGTATAGCCCGACCAAATGCCTTAAATATTGTTTCAGCAATATGGTGCGCGTTTTTGCCTTTAAGGTTATCAATGTGTAATGTCACCTGGGCATGATTTACAAATCCCTGGAAAAATTCACCAAGTAAATCGACATCAAAACCACCAATCATTGAGCGTGGATATTCTACATTGCTCTCTAGACCCGGCCGACCTGAAAAATCGATTACCACACGTGACAAAGCCTCATCCAATGGCACATATGCATGGCCATAACGACGGATGCCTTTTTTGTCAGATAATGCTTTGGCAAATGCCTGGCCTAAAGTAATGCCGATGTCTTCAACAGTGTGATGATCATCAATGTGAGTATCACCTTTGGCGCTGATAGTCAGATCAACCATACCGTGACGCGCAACCTGATCCAGCATGTGCTCTAAAAAAGGCACACCTGTTTTAAATTCGCCTTTACCCGTCCCATCAAGGTTTATTGTTACCTCAATTTGGGTTTCTAATGTTTCGCGAGTAACTGTCGCGGTACGATCTGCCATGAAATGCTCCCATTAGCACTAAAATTTGTGCCTCATTATATGGTATAGGATAGCGGGATGCATCTAAATGATTAATAAGGACATACAAAGAGGATAACGTCATTACCTCTCCTGTTTTATGATTTTCCAGATAAAAATCTGCTAAAAACGAAAAACCAGAATAAAAGCAAGTTCGGTATTCTTTTTCAACTTCGAGGGCCTTTTTTCCTACCGAAATAAGCCTTCACACCCCACTCCAGTATCAAACAAAATTTTATGTAATAAGATACGAAAATAACCAATACTTTCAATAATGGGAGCTTTAGTTTTTTCATAGGTTATTACCCTAAAACCAGCTATGTAAACGCTTATGTACACAGAGCATTTCCACATTATCTATATGGATATTAGAATTTTTTTTTGCCTCATGCTCAGCAAGGCAATACAATCAGGATAAAATAGAATCACTCCTTATTATATATACCAAGGCAATATAAATGGCTGACAATCAAATTATAAAATTCTCGGAACTAAAAAGTCATTGTCAGAGCTGCAGTTTGTACGACCTTTGTCTTCCTATGGGGTTAGAGAGCAGTGATATCAACCGTTTAGGCAGCGTAATCAAACGCAGCAAATCAGTCCGTAAAAATGAATTTCTATTCCGCCTTGGTGAACCTTTAAAATCAATTTTTGCTATTCGTAGCGGTTCCTTCAAAACCTATTTAACAAACCCTGATGGCACCGAACAAATTGTCGGTTTTTCTCTGCCAGGAGAATTACTGGGTATGGATGCTATAAGTGACGAAAGACATACCTGCACCACAAAGGCGCTTGAAACCTCCAGCGTCTGTGAAATTCCCTTTGAACGACTTGAAACACTTGCCCGTGATATTCCCGGCCTGCAACACCAGTTATTGAGGTTGATGAGTAAAGAGATCCAGCAAGATCAGAACCTCATGTTGTTACTTGCCCAAATGCCTGCTGAAACTCGATTAGCCAGCTTCTTACTCGGCATGTCTGAACGTTTAAATCTACGCGGTTATGCAGCAAATGAATTTAACCTCAGCATGTCACGCGGAGATATCGCAAACCTGCTTGGTATGGCAGTAGAAACTATCAGCCGATTGCTAAGTCATTTTCAGGATGATGGTTTATTGAAGGTTGAACGCAAACACATCACTATTTTAAAATTAGACGACCTACGTAAACTAACAACACACTGTGCCTCTCATTGCCCCAACTCTTCTCAAGCAAATTAAAATTTTTTTGTTACAAACTATTAAAAATATTGCCTGATATCCAACAATTCTTGCCTTATTGATCTAGATCAGACAACCTCAGAGCGAGTTAAGGCAAGCTTCACCTTATTAATCTGAGGCAGCTTTGTCTTTTATTAATCTAGAAATAATAACTAATTAATATGTCATTTCGATAAGGGGAAGATATGGATTCACAAAATACATACAACTATACCGTTGTACGTCAGTTTGCCGTGATGACGGTAGTCTGGGGTGTCATAGGTATGACGGTCGGGGTATTGATTGCATCGCAGCTGATTTGGCCTGCGCTCAATTTTGATACAGCCTGGTTATCCTATGGTCGCTTACGACCATTACACACTAATGCGGTCATTTTTGCCTTTGGTGGCTCGGCACTCTTTGCCACCTCCTACTATGTGGTACAACGCACCTGTCAGGTTCGCTTATTTTCAGACAAACTGGCTGCCTTTACCTTTTGGGGTTGGATGCTGGTTATTGTGCTTGCGGTGGTTACTCTGCCATTAGGCATGACCAGCTCTAAAGAATATGCCGAACTTGAATGGCCGATTGATATTCTACTCGCGGTAGTATGGGTGTCTTACGCGGTGGTCTTCTTCGGTACCATTATGAAACGCAAGGTTCAGCATATTTATGTTGCTAACTGGTTCTTTGGCGCATTCATTCTGACGGTTGCGGTGTTGCATATTGTTAACAGTGCAGTCATCCCCGTAAGTTTAACCAAATCATATTCATTCTACCCTGGTGCTATCGATGCCATGGTGCAATGGTGGTACGGTCATAATGCAGTAGGTTTCTTCTTAACGGCTGGCTTCTTAGGCATTATGTATTACTTTATTCCTAAGCAAGTGGGTAAACCGATTTATTCTTATCGTTTATCGGTTGTGCATTTCTGGGCCTTAATCTCAACTTATATGTGGGCTGGTTCGCATCATTTACACTACACCGCTTTGCCTGACTGGGTTCAATCTGTCGGTATGGTGTTCTCGTTAGTCTTACTCGCTCCTTCCTGGGGAGGCATGATCAACGGTATGATGACTTTATCCGGTGCATGGCATAAGTTACGCACGGATCCTATCTTGAAGTTCTTAATCGTATCTTTATCATTCTATGGTATGTCGACCTTTGAAGGTCCGATGATGGCGATTAAAACAGTAAATGCATTATCGCATTACACTGACTGGACAGTTGGTCATGTGCATTCCGGTGCATTAGGCTGGGTTGCACTCGTCACTATCGGTGCAATGTACTTCCTGATTCCTAAGGTCTTTGACCGTGAGCAAATGTATTCTATCAAATTGATAGATACGCATTTCTGGATTTCGACCATAGGTATCGTTTTATATATCTCTTCAATGTGGATTGCCGGTGTTATGCAAGGTTTAATGTGGCGTGCAGTAAATGCAGATGGCACATTAACATATAGCTTTGTTGAATCTCTGGAAGCAACTTATCCATACTACATAGTACGACTCCTGGGTGGTCTGTTATTCCTCACGGGGATGCTAATCATGTCGTATAACGTTTGGAAAACCATTAATGGTTCCAAGCCAGCCACATCAGAAGGGAGCGCATAATCATGAGTCATGAAGTCGTAGAAAAAAATATTGGCTTGATGATGATACTCATCATTATCGTTATTAGCTTTGGTGGTCTGGTTGAAATTGTTCCTTTATTTTTTATTAAGGACACAACCGAACCTGTTGCGGGTATTAAACCTTATAGCGCATTGCGTCTTGAAGGTCGTGATATCTTTATTCGTGAAGGCTGTTCCAACTGTCACTCACAAATGATTCGTCCTTTCCGCGCAGAAACAGAACGTTATGGTCATTACTCGGTTGCGGGTGAGTCTGTTTACGATCATCCCTTCCTTTGGGGTTCAAAACGTACTGGTCCTGATTTGGCACGTGTAGGTGGTCGTTATTCAGATGACTGGCATCGTGTGCATTTAACAAACCCACGTGATGTTGTGCCTGAATCAAATATGCCAAGTTACCCCTGGTTATCTGAAAACAAACTTGATGGCGTTTTAACCGCTAAAAAATTAAGTGTGATGAATACACTTATTTCAGCAACCTGTAATAAATGTGAAACCTACAGTGATGCTGAAATAGCCAGTGCTGAAAGTGATGTTAAAGGTAAAACTGAACTTGATGCACTCATCGCTTATTTACAAGGCCTCGGTACTGCAATCAAGGCAAGGAGGTAAACCATGGATCTAAATGAAATTAGAAGTTGGTATACCGTGGTTTTGTTTGCGGTATTTATTGGGATTGTTTGGTGGGCATATAGCGGTAAAACTAAACGCCGTTTTCATGATGCCTCACAACTACCTTTTAACGAAGTAGAGCATCCGCTCGACACAACAAAAGAGCTTAAAAAAGGAGACCACCATGAGTGATTTCTGGAGTTGGTATATTTCTATTATTACAATTGTAAATATCCTGGCATGTTACTGGTTAATAAAATGGGCAAGTAAAACAAGCGCAAATGAAGCGAAAGAAGGCGATGTTACTGGTCATAAATGGGATGGTGATTTAGAAGAATACAACAATCCCTTACCACGCTGGTGGTTATGGTTGTTTTATATCACTATTGTTTTTGCTCTGGTTTATCTGCTGCTTTATCCTGGCCTGGGTAACTACAAAGGCTTGCTCGGTTGGTCTCAAACAGGGCAGTATGATGAAGAAATTCAACAAGCCAAAAAGACCTATGATCCTATTTTTGCCGCCTTTGCCAAGCAAGATATTGCGACCTTAGCAAAGGATACAAAGGCGACTAAAATAGGTCAGCGTTTATTCTTAAACTACTGTGCAACCTGTCATGCATCGGATGCCGGTGGTGCCAGAGGTTTTCCAAGCCTGGCGGACAACGACTGGTTATGGGGTGGTGAAGCAAGCGACATTAAAACCACTATCCTGGATGGACGTATGGGAGCCATGCCGCCATGGGAAGCCGCTATCGGTAAACAAGGCGTTAAAGATGTCACTCAGTATGTTATTAGTCTAAGTGGCCGTAAACATGACGAAGCTATGGCAAAAGCGGGTAAAGCACAATTTGATGTTATGTGTGTTGCCTGCCACGGTGCTGATGGCAAAGGTAATAAAGCTATGGGCGCACCTAACCTGACGGATAATGTTTGGTTGTATGGTGGTTCAGCAGGTGTTATTGCTCAAACTATCGCTAAAGGTCGTACAGGTGTTATGCCTGCACATCGCGACTTCCTTGGTGAAGATAAAGTACATTTGTTATCTGCTTATATTTACAGCTTATCTACAAATAAATAACAACGGCAATATAGACAGCAGGTATTTATATTGCCTGCTGTCTTTTTTTACTTTCCAGGAGTGATAATATGGTTTTACTCGATTTATTATTTGGCACCTGGACAGGTCTTCTGAGCCTGTTCACTATAGTATTCATGATTGGTATGTTTGTTTTTTTTATGCGTCTTTTTATAAAAAAATCAAAAGAAGAAGAAGAGTAGCGTCTTCGTTATATTATTAAGTTCGATTAACTTCTCTCTTCCCTTTTTTCGGTGGAAGTATTTTTTTCCTTTAATAATCAACGAGAAAGTGGCGCATGAGTAATAAACCCCTGACTGACCAGAAACCTGAACAAGGCGACTCCGAAGAATTCTACGCAAAACACAAAAAAGTATACCCGCGTAAAGCAAGCGGGGTCTTTGCACGCTTACGTACTTTAAGTGTGTTTGTTTTATTGGGTGGGTATTATTTTGTGCCGTGGTTACGCTGGGATAACCATCAAGCGGTTTTATTTGATCTACCTGCACGTAAATTTTACATATTTGGCTTAACTTTTTGGCCTCAAGATTTTTTTTACCTTGCTGCATTACTGATTATCGCGGCACTTGCTCTCTTCTTTTTTACCGCCCTGGCCGGACGTTTATGGTGTGGTTATGCCTGTCCGCAAACCGTGTGGACAGAAATGTTTTTATGGATTGAGCGTAAAGTTGAAGGCAGTCGTAATCAACAAATAAAACTTGATAACAGTGAGATGAACTCACGTAAGTTTTCTACCAAGGCACTTAAGCACTTTTTATGGCTAACCTTGTCTGCCTGGACAGGTTTCACCTTTGTCGGTTATTTCACCCCCATTATTGATCTTGGTCATGCTTTATTTCAATTCTCCCTGGGCCCATGGGAAACCTTCTGGATCATCTTTTATGGCTTAGCCACCTACGGTAATGCGGGCTGGATGCGTGAACAGGTTTGTATCTACATGTGTCCTTACGCACGCTTCCAAAGTGCTATGTTTGATAAAGATACACTGATCATTTCCTACGATGATAAACGCGGTGAATCACGCGGCGCACGTAAAAAGAGCGAGGATCCAAAAGAAAAAGGATTGGGTGATTGTATAGACTGTACCTTATGTGTTCAGGTCTGCCCGACGGGGATAGATATTAGAGAAGGTTTACAATATGAGTGTATTGGCTGTGCTGCTTGTATTGATGTTTGTGATGACGTCATGGGTAAAATGAACTATGAAAAAGGGCTGGTTAAATACACCACACAACATCGTATTGATGGAAAAACCACACACATGCTTAGACCTCGTATTGTCATCTATGCGTCGCTACTTATTCTTATTTCGCTGACCCTTGTTTATAGCATTGCTACACGAATTCCTCTGGAGCTGGATATTATTCGTGACCGTAATGCTCTGTATAGAGAAACTGTAGATGGTTTAGTTGAAAATATTTATACCTTAAAACTCATAAATATGGATACTAAAGATCATCAATACAAATTACGTGTAGATGGTTTAACAGATATGAGCTTCATTCAACCCAAAGCCGCAATTGAAATTAAATCCGGTGAGGTAATGATTCTGGCTGTTCGTATACAAATTGATCCTGTTAACCTGAAAAAAACCAGCAGTACTGTACACTTTTATCTAGACTCAATCGACCAACCTGATCTCGAGGTGGTTGAACAAGCACGCTTTATTGGGCCACTTGCTAAATAGTAGTCAAAATAATAATTTATATAATGAAATCGAATAAATAAGGTTTGAAATGACAAATAGCACAACTACCCCTCCAGCCATACCACCCATATTACCCTGGTACAAACAATTTTGGCCCTGGTTTCTCATGTTCTTCCCTGCTGTTGCGGTTGTTGCAGGAACTATTACCATCATTATTGCAGTGAAAACGGATGATGGATTAGTAAAAGATGATTACTACAAAGCAGGATTAGCAATCAATAAAACACTTGTACTTGAGCAAAAAGCACGCGAACTGGATTTAAGCGCACGCGTTAATTGGGACACGTTAACCCAAACCATTACACTAAACTTAAGCGGTAAAATACAGAAGCTACCGCCACGTTTAACCATCCAACTTGCTCACACTACTCGGGCAAATTACGATCAAACCGTTACTCTATTTCTTGCACCCGATGAAAAAAGTTATACCGGACGCCTGGAAACAGTAAAAAGAGGAAGTTGGCTGATTATTTTAGAGCCAGAAGAAAGAAACTGGCGTATAAATGGACGTGTTACATTACCAAAACAAACACAATGGCAAATGAGCTCAGAATAACAATAAAAATAAACTGAAAAACAGGAGATATACTTATGGCATCGTCACAGCAAAATATCCCTACCACACAAAAAGTCATCGCAGTCCTCTGGCCTTCATTTCTCACTGCCGGTGCTGCAACTATTTTATTCTTCACTGCATTTGATCCCCAGCTATTAATGGTAGTAGGTGGCTACGAACCCATAAGCGGCTTAGGTGGTTATACCATTGGTTTTTTCCTGTTTTGGTTCTTAACTGCCAGTACTTGCGTATTAACCTGTTATTTTCAACACCCTTGTCATGAACCAACTAAATCTGAATTAACAAGAAGAAAATAATTTTCTAAAGATGAAACTGATGTTTAATTTTAAGCTCTTTAAAAAACAAACTTTAACCTTATTAATTGTTTTAAGTTTATTTGCTTTAGTACACCCAGCTAATGCAGCAAATAGTGATGACATTATATTTGATGATCGCCCCTTAGATTATGCGCTTGTTCTTCCTGACTGGTTCAAGCTTAGCTTCCTTGAGTTAGATGGAGATATACAAGAAGCAAAGGAACAAAATAAAAAAGGCATTATTGTTTATTTTGGACAAAAGTTTTGTCCTTATTGCAAAGCACATTTATCAAAAAACTGGGGACAGGATGATATTGTTAAATATACCCGAAAAAACTTTGATGTTATTGCTATCAATATAAAAGGCCAACGGCCAGTACTTGATCTCGATGGTAAAACCTATACTGAAAAAACATTCTCTGCATTAAAAAATACAAACTTCACACCTTCAACGCTGTTTTATAATACCGAAGGTAAAGAGGTTCTGCTGCTACGCGGATATCGCCCTCCTTATCAATTTCGAGCAGCATTAGAATATGTTGCAGATAAACATTACAAAAGAGAATCCTTTCGTAATTATATGGCAAGAGCTGAATTAGCGCTGGGTTTTGGCAAAGAAGAACTTAATATAAATGATGCCTTTAATTCCCCGCCTTACCTTCTGGATCGTAGCCGTATAAAGGCTGAACGACCGTTAATGGTTGTATTTGAACGTAAACGTTGTCATGCCTGTGATATTTTACACGGGGGCCCTTTTACAAGACCCGAAATTGAAGTTCAGATGTTAAAGTTAGAAGCCGTACAGCTTGATGTTCATAGTGAACAGCCAATGTTAACTCCAGACGGAAAAAAAATAACAGTTAAAAAATGGGCAGAGCAACTGGATATCAACTACAGCCCTACTATCGTATTTTTTGATAAGCAAGGAAAAGAAATAATACGCATTGAATCCGTAGTTTGGTTCTACCGTTTACGCAACGTATTAAATTATGTGTTATCAGGCGCTTATAAAAAATACCCAACATTTCAGCTATGGCGCCAGGCAAAAAATATGAAATAAAAAAATCTTATCACATTAATAATAGCATTTATTTTTACTTCTATTATTTCAGTTTAACTCTAACATCCAGCTCAAAGTTTCTTCAAAAGTATACGAAGGAAAATTTTCAATTAACTTAATAAGCTTACTATTCTCGCCCTTTAGCTCACGAACTTCATTTTCCCGAATAAACTCAGGATTGACTTTAATTTCAATTTTATGTCCCGTCAGTTTTTCACAAAATAAAATGACATCTTTCAGTGAATAAGTCTGCCCGGTACATACATTTAAGGTCTCACCCACAGGACAATTCTCAATAAGCATTCTGTAAATCGTCGCGACCGTTCTAACGTCACCAAACTCTCGCCAAACATCAAGGTTTCCTAACTCTATAACAGGTTCCTTGTTACGAAAATGCCTTACTATTTTAGGAATAAGAAACCTGCCATCCTGACCTACACCAGTATAATTAAACGGCCTCACAATACAGAATGAAAGCTTTTTACCCCACAAGCGCGTCATATATTCCATTGCTAACTTACTGACAGCATAGTCATTAGATGGATTTGGATTTATGCTTTCATCAAGCACTCCACCCGTGGAATTCCCATAAACATTGGCGCTACTTGTAACAAGAACACTGGATAGTTTAGATGCATGCTTTGCAAGCGCATCCAGAAGGTTACGCGTTCCAATCAAATTTACTTCATAAAAAGCATTTGCATTATCTTCGCCAACAAATGCCAGGCCAGCAAGATGAATGACTGCCTCTGGTTGTAAATCTAAAACTTCATTTGCTATGGCCTCTGCATCAGTGAGATCACCGCTTAAGCCAACAACCGCATGTCCATTTGCTTCTAACTCCGCTTTAACAAAGCGTCCTGTAAATCCTTCAATTCCAGTTACCAGGGTAAGCATAATACTAGAAAGAGACTCCGCTTTTTACTCGACGCAAGTCTGCCTCAACCATCATTGCACATAATTCTTCCAATGATGTGCTGGGTTCCCAGCCGAGTTCTTTTTTCGCTTTTTCCGGATTTCCAATTAATAACTCAACTTCGGCAGGTCGGTAAAATTCAGGATTAATTTTAATAATGGTTTTACCGGTTTTACTGTCAACACCAATTTCATCAACACCTGAACCTTTCCACTCAATAGTGATATCAAGCGCTTTACAGGTCATTTCAACAAAATCGCGAACTCTTTCCGTTCTTCCTGTTGCAAATACATAAGTATCCGGTTTTTCTGCTTGAAGAATCCGCCACATACATTCTACATAGTCTTTGGCATAACCCCAGTCACGCTTTGCATCCATATTACCAAGTTCAATATGAGACAGCTTTCCTAGTTTTACTCGTGCAAGTCCGTCTGTAATCTTACGGGTCACAAACTCTAAACCACGTAACGGCGACTCATGGTTAAATAAAATTCCACACGAACCAAAAATATTGTAACTCTCACGATAATTTATCGTCATCCAATGCGCATACACTTTAGCAACACCGTAAGGACTACGGGGATAAAAAGGGGTTTTTTCTGTCTGAGGAATCTCTTGCACTTCACCAAACATTTCAGAAGTCGATGCCTGATAAAATCGAATAGTTGGATCAACAATACGAATCGCTTCAAGAATATAAACGGGCCCAAGCCCAGTAATATTTGCCGTAGCAATAGGCTGATCAAATGAAACCGCAACAAAACTCTGAGCGGCAAGATTATAAAACTCATCCGGTTTTGCTTTTTCCAATAACCGGATATTTGAACCCAGATCTGTCAGATCATATTCAACTAAATGTAAATTAGGATTATCCCTTATCCCCAGTTCTTCAATACGCCAAAAGTTGGTAGATGCGGCACGACGATAAGTACCATATACGATATATCCTTTTTCAAGCAAAAGTTCTGCTAAATAAGCACCATCCTGCCCCGTTATACCTGTAACAACAGCTATTTTCATTTGCTTCCTTATCCCCGAAATTTATTGTTCTTAATGTTACAAAAAATAAAACTTTAAAACTCTTTTATTTAGTTGAGTTTACTCATAATCAGAATAGGATTTTTCTTCAATAAGATCCGAGCCAAGCTTAAGATTAATAGCGCGTTTAATTTCAGCACGTTTATCATTCGAAAAATAAACTGAACGAGCTAACTCGATAAATTTTTCATCAAATTCTTTAACGCGTTCTTTATCACGAATATCATCTTCAATATCCCAGATTTTTTCATTAATTTCTTTCAGCGCGGTAAACTCACTGGCAATATCAACAGAAGATTTTTTATCTAATTTCCATAAATCATTTAATAAGTCTAATTCCTTATTAACGTTAGACAATTTATTTTCATCTGTGATGCGCTCACTTTTGATCTGTAAAATTGTCATTTTATCTAATAATTCGCCGTAAGCCAGATCTACTTTAATTGTCATAATTCTTCTATATACAGTTGTGTTAGTTTAAAATGAATTCTATCTGTAGCTTGATATTAAGGTCAAATATATCAGCTATTTACTTATTATAACGTTAACAAACAAGATAAAAATGAAAATACTTGTCGTACGCATAGGAAGAGCTGGTGATATGGTGATGATTACACCTGCACTTAAAGCTCTCACCGAAAAATACCCCGCCGCCGAAATCACGATATTAACCAGTACCGATGGTCGACGTGTTTTAAAAGACTTTCATCCACAAATAAAAAACGTCTGGATACTTATTCGCAAAACATTTTTTCCTTTTCTCCAGCGCAGGAAAATCAAGCGAGCTATCCAACAAACGGACTTTCAGCATATTTTTTGTTTTGAAACTAAACCAAGTTTCACAAGGTTATTTCGTGGTTCAGCTGCACAAATACATATTTTACAGAATATAAAACAGTCTGAAATTAATTTTGCTGAGCGCTGTTTAAAAATGATCGATCCTGTATTTAATAAAGACCTGTACCCTGTCTTTTTACCAGTCCAGAATGCTGCTAGGAAACGCGCCCAGGATATACTGCAACAGGCAGGTATTATTGAAAACACCTTCTTAATCGGAATTCACCCTAGCTATAGTGGATTAGGCAAAAAATTTGGCCGAAATAAGAAATCGTTACCACATCGTAACTGGCCGATTTCACACTGGGGAAACCTCTGTAAACTCATCGATAATTATGCGAAGAAAAATGGAAAAAGCATACAGATAATTATGGATTTGATGCCTGAAGAAAAAGAACTTGGTTTAAAGATTATCGAAGCCAGCCAGCACACCGTTAAATTATTAACACCACAACCTGATTTTGAACGTTATAAAGCAACACTTGCAGGTATCGATTTACTTATTGTTCCTAACACTGGCCCAATGCACATTGCTGCTGCAGTAGGTACGAATATTGTTTCTTTATTTTCAATACACAACCCAAAAGACTGCGCACCTTACACCAGTGAAAACAAGCTTGTCGTTTTACGTGCAGAAGATTGCCAACACCCAGAGCTGGGGCTGGCAGCAATCTCTGCAGAGGATGTTTTTCAAGCAAGTAAAGTATTCTTACCTCACTAAAAACTGAGCCGCTTTATATTTTTATAATACGGAGACTTGCTTACCATTGCCTCATCTGAAGAGTTTAAGCTCAAGACATTAACTTATTTAAAAATGTTTTTATAAATCTTTGTTTTGGCTGTTTCAACGACTCAGGGTTATTTTTCTTCACACCACTATCAGTATTTGGCCTGGCTTTTTTATCCTGATTCCGTTGACTATCAGGCTTCGCATGTTGTTTCTTTTGCTGCGGTTTATTGGCTTTCTTGTTTTTATGATGATGCGGTTTACCCGTTTTATGCTGTGATGTTGTTTTATGCGCATTTTTTTTCTGATGCGGCTTATGTTTGCGCTCAATTCTTGCTGGCGCATTTGGCTTAACCAACATTTCATTAGTGATTCTTGAAACTTCAATCTTGTGACCAATATATTTTTCAATATCAGGCAGCGACATTGCGTAATCTTCACAAGCAAAGTTAATTGCTGCACCGCTTGCGCCTGCTCGGCCAGTACGGCCAATACGGTGTACGTAATCTTCTGCATCATTGGGTAAATCAAAATTAATCACTAAACTGACATCTTCAACATGCAAGCCGCGTGCAGCAACATCTGTCGCAACTAATGCGCGGATTTTACCGGCGGTAAAATCTTCCACAATACGTAAACGTTTGTTTTGTGGAACATCGCCCGATAACATCGCGCCATTAATGTCATTCGTTTTAAAGTAAGCATCAATTCTTTCAGCTATACGTTTGGTATTAATAAAAACAATAATTTTTTGATCATCACGGCTTTTTAGTAAACCTAATAACAATGGGATTTTTTCATCCATTGCAGGGTAATAAACTGTTTGCGTAACACGATCGGCAGTGACTTTTTCAGACTTAATGATCACTTCAACAGGATCATTCATGTGATCGTAAGCAAGTTCGCTGACTCGGTGTGACAAGGTGGCTGAAAACAACATACTTAAACGTTTATCTGCATCAGGCATACGACGAATTAAATAACGAATATCATCGATGAAACCCAAATCAAACATGCGATCAGCTTCATCCAAGATTAAAACCTGAATTTGTTTTAGGTCATAAACACCTTGCTTGAAGTAATCAATAATTCGACCGGGCGTACCAATGAGTAAATCGACCCCATCAATAATGGCTTGTTTTTGTGTGTCATAGCCCGTGCCACCGAATACAGCGACATGCTTTAAACCCGTATATTTACCGAGCATTTCTGCATCTTTATGAATTTGTACTGCAAGTTCACGCGTTGGCGCAAGGATAATGCAACGTGGTTGATTCTTTTTTCTCGTTTCCGGTGCAGGATTTTTTGACAGGTGAACATAAGCCGCTAATAAAAATGCAGCCGTTTTACCTGTGCCTGTTTGTGCCTGACCCGCAATATCTTTACCCTGCAAGGCAAAGGGTAAAGTCTCTGCTTGAATCGGTGTGCAATAAGAAAAGCCTGATTCTTCAACACCTTGCAGCACTTCTGCAGGCAAATCAAAGCTGGAAAATTTCGTTGTGGTTAAATGTTGTTCACTCATGGCGCGTAGCATAACAGACTTGTCAAGATTGGACTTGAAATAAACAGCTGCATAAGCTCAAATGGAGCTATAGATTTATTTCAATAACGACTACAATAAAAAAATAATTACGTCATAGGAGACACTACATTGAGCGACAAGATCGTATATGCCACAGACGACACTTTCGATGCGGAAGTTGTTAACGCAGAAGGACCCGTATTAGTTGATTACTGGGCAGACTGGTGTGGTCCATGCAAAATGATAGCCCCTATTCTCGATGAGATTGCCGAAGAATACGCAGGCAAACTTAAAGTGACTAAATTGAACATTGATGAAAATCCTGCAACGCCACCTAAATTTGGCATTCGCGGTATTCCAACATTAATGATCTTCAAAAATGGTAATGTTGAAGCAACTAAGGTGGGGGCTGTGTCAAAATCCCAGCTTGCTGCTTTTATCGACAGTAACCTGTAAGTAATAACACCTAATAATTTAAGATCGTCCAGCCCAACTACGTCTCGGAGCTGGACGTTTTTAGATTTTAGTGCTAATGTACATAGCATAATTAATTTCAAAACTATTTAATCATTTCGCTGAGCTGATCTTTAAAGATAGCAAGCGGCAAAATCTCAAAAACTTCAAAAACAAACTTAAAAACCAGTACGCCGTAATTCCGCCTTCGCGCAACTCCGTGTCGTATCCAAATAAAATAAAACGTCTAAACAACTCATTAACCAGCAATTAAAGAACCCTCAAACATGAATCTATCTGAACTCAAAAAAAATCCCGTCCCTGAACTTATTAAAATTGCTTCTGGAATGGGTATCGACAACCTTTCTCGCTCTCGTAAACAAGATATTATTTTTTCCATTCTGAAATCCCACGCCAAAAGCGGTGAGGATATATACGGAGATGGCGTATTAGAAATCTTACAGGATGGTTTTGGATTTTTACGATCGGCAGACAGTTCATACCTTGCCGGCCCCGATGATATTTATGTTTCACCCAGCCAGATTCGACGTTTTAACCTGCGCACCGGTGATACCGTTGCTGGAAAAATTCGTCCACCTAAAGATGGTGAGCGCTATTTTGCTTTGCTCAAGGTCAATGAAATTAATTTTGATTCTCCGGAAAATTCCAAACACAAGGTTTTATTTGAAAACTTAACGCCGCTGCACCCAACTGAGCGTCTTCAACTGGAAGTGGGTAATGGCAGCAGCGAAGATATGACTGCTCGAATTATTGACCTCACGGCTCCAATAGGAAAGGGTCAACGTGGACTGATTGTTTCTCCGCCTAAAGCGGGTAAAACAATGATGCTGCATGATATTGCCCATGCCATCGCTCACAATCATCCTGAATGTCACTTAATCGTCTTATTGATTGATGAGCGTCCGGAAGAAGTAACCGAAATGTCACGCTCAGTCCGTGGTGAAGTGGTTTCATCAACATTTGATGAACCTGCCAGCCGCCATGTTCAGGTTGCTGAAATGGTCATTGAAAAAGCGAAACGTCTGGTTGAACATAAAAAAGATGTGGTGATTCTACTTGATTCAATTACCCGTCTCGCTCGAGCTTATAACACCGTAATTCCTTCATCCGGTAAGGTTCTCACCGGTGGTGTTGATGCTAACGCTTTACACCGTCCAAAACGTTTCTTTGGTGCTGCGCGTAACATTGAAGAAGGTGGCTCTCTAACGATTCTCGCGACGGCTCTGGTTGAAACAGGTTCTCGTATGGATGACGTTATTTATGAAGAATTCAAAGGTACCGGTAACATGGAAATCCATCTTGATCGCAAGATGGCCGAAAAACGTCTCTATCCTGCGATTAATATTAATCGCTCCGGTACGCGTCGTGAAGAATTATTGACTAAACCTGATGAACTGCAAAAAATGTGGATCTTAAGAAAAGTTGTTCATGACATGGATGAAATTGCTTCAATGGAATTTTTGCATGATCGCCTGAAAGCCACTAAAACCAATAATGAGTTCTTTGATTCCATGAAGAAATAGAGAAATAAGAACTAAAATATCAATTTAGCTAATTTAAGGGGGGGAATGTTCAATTACCCCCTTTTTTTATACCCCGGCTTAAATCTTAAGCTTCTTTCTTTTTCTTAATAAGATAGATCTATTACATCAAGTAATTTCTAGATAAATAGTGTGTGATTTTTGACAAACAGACAAAAATCACACATGCTAAGCCTCAGATTACATAGAAATTTGATGTTATCGGCTGTTTGGAAACAGTTTTGAACTAGCCTTAATTTCTAATTATTGCGTTTATTGAAAAGGACGGGGCACATGTCAGATATTTCAATTTGTGAAATCGATTTTGAGAAGTGGATGATGCTGGCTTCTTCAGAACCCAACAGTTTTGAACAGCTAAGACAGGATAAAATATCTGAATTAATTGAGAGCGCACCCGAAAAACATCAACATCGGCTACGTTGCCTGCAATGGCGTATCGATCAAATCCGTGAAAAAAATAGTGCCTCTCCTATGGCGGCCTGCATCGCTATTTCTGGACTCATGTGGGATACATTTGGACATCTTAGTGAATTACTTCAATCTCAAGCTGAAAGTGGCTTATCTGCTCCCATACCTGTAACGCAAGCGAAGATTATCCCTTTTCCAGCCAAAGCTTAAAAATCATCTAATAAAAACATCTCTAATCTCGATTAAAGCTTGCTGTAACACGACCTTTTACGTATCATCGCCCGTCCAATAATGTGCATGGTGCTTATTTAAGATGTTTAAGATGTTTAAGAAATCTTAAGCTGGTGGCGATGCTCTGATTAAATAGAGGTCTTTAAAATGAAAGCTGAAATCCATCCAGCCTACGAAGAAATTACAGTAACGTGCAGCTGTGGCAATGTTTTTAAAACTCGCTCAGCAAGTTGCAATGATCAAACAATTGAAGTTTGTTCACAATGCCACCCGTTCTTCACTGGCAAACAAAAATTATTAGATACTGCAGGACGTGTCGACAAGTTCAACCAGAAGTACGGCAAAAAATAATTTATTTTTGTCATGTCTGGCAGTTCACAGGTACATCAAAAAGCGTCCAAATGGACGCTTTTTGTTTTTATCGCTTTATCAATTTGCCTTCCAGCGAAAGTAAGTGCTGATACTTGCGCTGCTCAACTTTTTCATGAAACAGTAAACGTCTCGCATATTTATGATGGTGATACCATCCGCTTAACTGATGGTCGTAAACTGCGTCTTATTGGTATTAATACTCCTGAGCGAGGTCGTGATGGTAATAAAGACCAGCCATTCTACCTTTCTGCAAAAAAACAACTTCAGCAAATTGTAAAAAATAATAAAAACCAACTAAAAATTGTTTTAGGTAAAGAAAAAAACGACCGTTATAAACGTTTGCTTGCTCATGTTTTCACAATCAATGGTAAAAATATAAGTGCAACTTTACTCAGAAATGGGCAAGGTTTTAGTATCACTATTCCACCAAATATTCGATTTCTTAACTGTTATAAAAATGCCGAAAAAGAAGCACAAAATAATAAACGTGGTATTTGGAATCATGCTTTTAGCAAACCAATTAGAGCATCTTCTATATCTAATTCAACACTCGGCTTTCAGAGGGCGTCAGGTACAGTAAAACGTATAGGTAAAAGTCGTTCATCTTTTTGGCTAAATCTTGATGCAAATTTTGCGATACGTATTCTGAAAAAAGATTTGCCTTATTTTAATTCTGTACATCCAAAAACATTACTTCACCATCACCTGACTGTTCGAGGCTGGGTATACAAAAAAAATAAAGAATTCCGTATGACGGTACACCATCCAGCTTCATTACAAATACATGCTACTGACTGAATACTCTTCTGCTGTTACACTTTCGAACATATTTAATTTAAAGGATTGGACATGACTGGAAAAAAACTCACTGCCGAAGAACTCAAACAAGCGGCTCTTCACTATCATGCTCATCCCGTTGCAGGAAAGACCGCAACCGCATTAACTAAACCTTGTGATACTCAGGAAGATCTCAGTCTTGCTTACACTCCCGGCGTTGCCGCACCTGTCCGTGCAATCGCAGAAGATCCTGAGGCCGCATATCAATATACCAATAAAGGTAACCTTATTGCCGTTATCACCGATGGTTCCGCCGTTTTAGGGTTAGGTAATGTTGGTGCGCTCGCCGGCAAACCTGTTATGGAAGGTAAAGCTGTTTTATTTAAAAAATTTGCTGATATTGATGTTATGGATATTGAAGTCAATACAGATTCGATTGAAGATTTTGTGAAAACGGTAAAAAATATTTCTCCCACCTTTGGTGGAATCAATCTTGAAGACATTGCCGCACCACGATGTTTTGAAATAGAAAAATCACTTATAGAACAGCTTAATATTCCAGTCTTTCATGATGACCAACATGGTACTGCCATTATCATTGCTGCCGGGTTATTAAATGCACTCGAAATAAGCGACCGTGAAATTGAAAAAGCACACATCGTTTGTTTAGGTGCAGGAGCAGCAGGTATTGCCGCAATGCGTATGCTAAAAAGTTTAGGTGCTCGAAAAATATATTTAGTAGATCGCAAAGGTGTTGTTTATAACGGCCGTGAAGAAGTAAATAAATATAAACAGGAATTCTCTCGAGAGTCCTCTCGTCGAACATTAGCAGACGCAATGAATGGCGCGGATGTTTTTATCGGTGTCTCAGGCCCCAATTTATTAAAACCTGAAATGCTGGAAACAATGGCAGCAAACCCGATTGTTTTTGCCTTATCAAATCCAGATCCGGAAATTAATCCTGAACTGGCAAGAAAAACTCGTGATGATATTATTTTAGCAACAGGCCGAAGCGACTATCCGAACCAGGTAAATAATGTTTTAGGTTTTCCATTTATTTTTCGTGGTGCATTAGATGTAAGAGCGACCTGTATAAATACTGAAATGCAAATTGCTGCTGTTAAAGCCCTTGCTGCTTTAACAAAAGAACCTGTGCCTCAAAGTGTATTAGATGCTTATGGTGTTGATAAACTTGAGTTTGGCAAAGATTATATTATTCCAAAACCCTTTGACACACGTTTGCAGGATTATGTTCCCAAAGCTGTTGCAGAAGCCGCTGTTGATACTGGTGTTGCTAAAGATCGTTAAAAGTCTAAAAAAGATTAGCCACCAAGGGCACGAAGAACACCAAGAAAAGAATTTTATAAGTTTTATCGTTACTCCATCCACGAGGAAGACAAAGCTTACCAAGTATATGGTATTAAAAACCCCGAGCCCCCAATGTCCCAGTGGTTTATTTTCTATTTATTCTTCGTGTTCTTCGTGCCCTTGGTGGCTATCTTTTAGTTTTATCCAGAACTATTCAACAATAACTCAACATCGCTAACACTTGCCCGTTGCACAGGTTTACCGTCTATCGGGCTTAATGGGATTTGTTTTTGCTTGGGTAAAAACACTGTCAATTCAACACGGACTTCATCCACAATAAATTCATAGGTTGAATAATTTTGAAACTGATCAATGCCTATTCTTAAACGTCGTTCACCAAGTTCATGGGGGATTTTTTTATCTTGTAAATAAAAACCGATACTTTCCACTGTTTCTGCAAAAAGGTGGATACGTATTACCGAATGTTCATCAGCGGTGCCACTTAAAACACTACCGACTAACTTCGGATGAAAGTCGTTTAGAAAATGCATCGCTTCTATAGCAACCTGACGTAGGTGCTGTAAATTTTCAGGCTGACTACTTGCACGAAATAATCGCTGATATTCTACTAAAGCAGATTCTATTTCAGAATTACTGGGTAAACTTGTTGTATCAGCTGCTCCAAGCTGTTGTGCGGCTTTTTGTTTTGCTGATTGAAAATCGCGATTGCCACTATCCAGTAATATTTGTGCGGCTCGCTGCGCCAGATGCTGGCGCATATGATTATGATCACGTTGCGACATACGAGAAAACCTTTTTCAAATTATTATTCGATTAAAAAATATCTTCTGTTATGTCAGCAGGCCTTGCTTCAGTCGTAACATCTGTTTGTTCATTATCAATAAACTCTGTTTGCTCGGTCGGAACCTGATCTGCAAGGAAAAACTCAAAAATTGCATCTTTCGTTTTCGCATTGGCCAACTGCCCGGTCATCGGATCGATTCGAACAGAAACTAAACCTGGGGGTTGCTCAAGCTCTTTTTCTTCAACACCAGCTAATGCATCACGCATGAAATCTACCCACATCGGTAAAGCGGCTCGCGCACCGGTTTCACGATCACCCAATGGCCGCGGATTATCAAAACCAACCCATGCAATCGTTGCTAAATCTGCATTGAAACCTGTGAACCAGGCATCGCGTTGATCATTGGTTGTTCCCGTTTTCCCCGCTAAATCTCTGCGCCCGATAACCAGGGCACGACGACCCGTTCCAAAACGAATGACATCTCTCATCATCGTGTTAATCAAAAATGCAGTTTGTGGCGATAATATCTGTTCTGCTAACTTTAATGGCACAGGGCCCTGGTTAACTTCTAAACGTTCCTGCTCATCCATTAAAGAAAGAAATGATTCACTTAAATCGGCTGGCAACATGGGTAATGCCGTGGCGACATTTTCTTTCTTGGAATTTTTATTTTTTTGTTTATCTTCACCTTCATCTAAAGAAAGATCTTCTTTTCGACATGCTCGACAAACTTTCGCAGGCTGCGCCATGAAAACGATTTTATCTTTTGCGCCAACAATATAATCAATCAAATAGGGGTTAACGCGATAACCACCGTTAGCAAACACAGTATAACCCGTTGCCAAATCATATGGTGTTAATGAACCACTGCCTAAAGCAAGTGACAAATTACGGGGTAACATCTTACGGGTAAAACCAAATTGCTTGATATAGCGAATGGCATAACCAATTCCTATATCTCGCAATAAACGGATCGAAACTAAATTACGAGACTTAATAAGAGCCAAACGTAAACGGGTATCACCGTAAAATTTTCCACTGTAATTTTCAGGACGCCAGGTATCTTCTAATCCTGGCGCATCAAATACCACCGGGGCATCAGCAATTATGCTGGCCGCGGTATATCCTTTATCTAATGCGGCAGTGTATATAAAAGGTTTAAAACTTGAACCCGGTTGACGTTGAGCCTGAATAGCTCGATTAAATTTACTTTCATAAAAATCAAAACCTCCATTAAGTGCTTCGATTGCGCCGTCTTCCGGCGCTAACGAAACGAGAGCACCGCCAACTGTTGGTTTTTGTGCCAACCAGCTGCATCCCGGTTTTGCGGAAGGAACCGTATATATAATATCTCCTTCTTTTAAGCGCTCATGAGCTGAAGTTAACTTAGCCTCGACCGTATTGTCATCAACATACGTTCGCGCCCATTCAATATGTTCCCAGGGTAAGTGCACAACCTTATTTTCAGCGGTATAGGCATACGCTTCTTTGTCATTAACCTGAAAAACAAGTGACGGAATGAGGTTGCCAAATGTGGGGATTTTATTTAACTCTTTACGCCAAATTATGAATTCATCTAATTCCTCAATTTCTGCTTTAATGACAACTGAATTTTCTTTCGCTGCCTTTTCCGGGGTAGCTTGATTTAATACCTTATCAGCCGAGGCTTTTTCGGAGGTTTCTGCTACCGAATTTAAATCAAAGAATCCTAAATGACCTCGATAGCCGTGTCGCCTGTCGTAATCCAATAAAGCATTACGTAAAGCATTGTTTGCTGCACGCTGCCTTTCAGCATTTACAGTCGTGTAAACACTATAACCACCGGTGTAAGCTGCAGAACCATATCGCGCAACCATTTCAGTTCGCACCATCTCTGCTATATAAGGTGCTTCCAGTTCAATATCCTGCCCATGAACTTTTGCCAGATCAGGCGTTGCCAGTGCTGCTTGATAAGCCTCTTCATCTATATAATCTAAAATTTGCATGCGGCCTAAAACATAATTACGACGAATGAGTGCGCGCTGAGGATTGTTAATGGGGTTATAACTTGATGGTGCTTTAGGTAAACCTGCCACCATGGCAAATTCTGGAATAGTTAACTCATTAAGAGCTTTACCGTAATAAACTTGTGCAGCAGCTGAAAAACCATAAGAACGCTTGCCGAGATATATTTTATTTAAATATAAAGCCAGAATTTCTTCTTTACTTAAAAAACCTTCAATCTTAAAAGCGAGGAAAATTTCATTTAATTTACGCAAATAGGTTTTTTCACGGCTTAGAAAGAAGTTTCGCGCGACCTGCATGGTAATCGTACTACCACCTTGGCCTTTTTTACCTGTTTTAATCAAATGAACGACTGCACGTAAAATCCCCTGATAATCAACGCCGGGATGCTCAAAAAAGCGATCATCTTCCGCGGCCAAAACCGCATTAATGAGATGTTGGGGAAACTCTTCATATTTAAGAGGGGTACGCTTCATCTCGCCAAATTCAGCGATCAATTCCCCATTTTTAGCATAAACACGTAAAGGAACCTGTAATTGTACGTCTTTTAACGTTTCTATTCCGGGTAATCGAGGTGTGAGGTATAAATACGCACCCGCAATAAATAAACCTGCCAATATCCCGCCAAGCAACACCAAAATTCCAAAGATTTTCAGAGACTTCTTATAAATTAACTTCATATACCCACACTATATTAATGTTCTGTCTGAAAATACCGATGCCTTCACACAAGCAGTAAAGTATATGGGCTCAATGAAAAGCTGTCACTCCTATTTGTTTTTTTTCATTAGATGTCCTATAGTTGACTCAACAACCTAAAGTATTATATAAATAACAACCGTAAGCACATGCAAAATAAAGAAAAAAGCATACAACTTAAGAAACAGCTTTAATAACAAATAAGTAAAAAGCAGGCATTGAGATAAAACTATGGGTCTTGGCGATTTATTCAAACAAAAGCAACCGGTCGTATTAGGATTGGATATCAGCTCTACCGCAATCAAATTACTTGAATTGGGGCAGAGTGGCGATCGCATGCGTGTAGAAAGCTACGCCGTTGAACCATTACCTGCTAATTCTGTTATAGAAAAGAATATTGCCGATGTTGAAGCTGTAGGCGATGCGATTAAACGTGCTGTTAAACGTTCAGCATCTCGTACCAAACTGGCCGCAGTTGCTGTAGCCGGTTCTTCTGTTATTACCAAAATTATTGCAATGCCAGCCTCTCTCTCTGAAGATGAGATGGAACAGCAAATTGAACTCGAAGCAGACCAATATATTCCCTATCCTCTTGAAGAAGTTAACCTGGACTTCGAAGTTATTGGCCCTTCTGAAAATGATCCTGAACGAATTGATGTTTTACTTGCAGCTTCACGTAGTGAAAATGTCGATATTCGTATTGCCGCCATTGAACTTGCAGGGCTTAAAGCTAAAATTGTCGATGTTGAAGCCTATGCGATGGAAAATGCCTTCTCATTACTTATTCCGCAATTACCTGAGCAGGGTATCGATCAAACTATCGCCGTTATTGATATTGGCGCAACCATGACAACTTTAAATGTTATGCATGATCGCAAAACGATTTATACCCGTGAACAGGTTTTTGGTGGTAAACAGTTAACTGAAGAAATTCAACGTCGCTATGGCCTATCTTATGAAGAAGCAGGGATGGCCAAACGTCAGGGTGGTTTACCGGATAATTATGCACCTGAAGTTTTAGAACCCTTTAAAGATGCGATGACCCAGCAAGTGAGCCGCTCGTTACAATTTTTTTATGGTTCAAGCCAATATAACAATGTTGATCATATTGTTCTCGCGGGTGGTAGTGCCATGATTCCAGGTATCGATGAAATGATTGCCAATAAATTAGGCGTACATACATCTGTTGCAAATCCATTTACCAATATGACATTAGCGTCACGTGTTAAAGCACAAAGCTTAAGTAATGATGCACCAGCGCTGATGATTGCCGCAGGGCTTGCTATGAGGAGTTTTGATTAATGGCGCATATTAATTTACTCCCATGGCGTGAAGAACGACGCAAAGAACAACTTCGTCAATTCCTTACTATGCTTGGTTTGTCGGTTATTCTTATGCTGCTGGTGATTTTAGCGGTACATTTACAATATAGCCGCATGATAAGCGCTCAAGAATCACGTAATAATTTCATGAAAAGGGAGATTACCGCGGTAGAAAAACAAATTCGCGAAATCAATGCTCTGGCAAAAGAAAAAAAGCGCCTGCTGGCTCGTATGGAAGTAATCCAGCAATTACAACGCAACCGTCCTGGCATTGTTCACTTATTTGAAGAAATGGTGAAAGTTATTCCTGAAGGTGCACATATTAAAAGCCTTACACAAAAAGGTAAGAATTTAACAATTAATGGTATTGCTCAATCTAATGCTCGTGTATCAGCTTATATGAGAAATATTGATGGCTCTGACTGGTTAACTAAACCTCAGCTCAATATTATTCAGAAAAAAGGGGCAAAGAAAAAAAGTGATGGACGCGACTTTATATTACGTGCAGAACAACTAGCACAACCTAAAAAAGAGACTAAAAAATAGACATTCATTATGGCTGACTTTGATATTAATGATTTAGATCTTAGTAATATTGGTTCCTGGCCTCTGGCAATCAAGGGTGTACTTATTGCCGTTGTTGCTGTTGGTGTGCTGGCACTTGGTTACTTTGTTGATGTTCAATCACAGCAAGAAAATCTTGATCGCATCATCATAGAAGAAAAACGTTTAAAAGAAGATTTTGAAATTAAACAAGCTAAAGCCGCAAACCTTGATGCCTATAAAGCACAAATGGTTGAAATGGAAGATTCGTTTGGTGCCATGATTCGCCAGTTGCCGAGTAAAACTGAAGTTGAAGACTTACTGGTTGATATCTCGCAAACAGGTCTTGCCAGTGGTATAGAGTTTCTACTATTCAAACCTTTGGCTGAAAAACATATTGAATTTTACGCTGAGTTACCCATCACCTTAAAGATGACCGGAACTTACCATCAGTTTGGTGAATTTGTCAGCGGCATTGCGGCCTTACCCCGTATCGTGACCCTGGAAAATATTTCCATAAAGGGTGGCAAGAAGGGTGATTTAACGATGGACGTTACCGCAAAAACTTATCGCTACCTTGATGAAAGTGAAGTCTCAGGTAAACGAAAAAAGCGTAAAAAACGCAAGAAAAGATAATTTTTTTAGTTAGCTTAAAAATTTAAATTAAAAATATTGAAGCAAGGCGACACATATATAATGGCGAATGAGATTAAAACACATTCACAAAAACCAACACCGGCTATGATTTCTGCAGTCAAAGTGTTGTGCTTATGCCTGCCTGTATTATTAACTGCATGCAGTAGTGATAATACCAGTGACCTTCAGGAGTATGTCGCAAGCATTAAGGCTCGTCCAAAAGGCCGAATAAAGCCATTGCCTGAAATTACGCCTTATGAAACATACCTGTATCAGGTTAGTCATTTACGAGATCCTTTCACACCGTTTATTGCACAGGAAGAAGCTAGTCTTGAAATTCAGGATTCGAGCTTACATCCAAATTTAAATCGTAAGCGTGAAGAACTTGAACAATACAGTCTTGATTCCCTAACTTTTGTTGGCCATATAGAAAAAAATGGCAAAACCTGGGCATTAATCACGGCACCTGACAAAGTTATATACAGAGTACTACCCGGTAACCACATGGGTTCAAACTATGGCGAAATTTTAGCTATTACAGAAAACTCAATACTACTAAATGAAATCATCCCCAATGGTGTGG
>JAGLTQ010000078.1 GCA_023135195.1 Gammaproteobacteria bacterium
TTGTTGAAGATAACTGGGAATCACCTACCTTAGGTGCCTGGGGACTCGGCTGGGAAGTTTGGCTTAATGGCATGGAAGTCACTCAATTTACTTATTTCCAACAAGTTGGTGGGCTCGAATGTAAACCCGTCACAGGTGAAATCACTTACGGGCTTGAGCGTATTGCCATGTACTTACAAGGCGTGAACAGTATTTACGACCTGGTTTGGACAGATGGTGCTTCATCTGGTTCAAGTACAGGCAAAGTTACCTATGGTGATGTTTTCCACCAAAATGAAGTGGAGCAATCAACCTATAACTTTGAACATGCGAATGTTGAAGAGCTGTTCAAGCAATTTGATTTATGTGAAGCAGAAAGCAAAAAACTCAATGAAGCCGGTTTACCGTTACCTGCTTATGAACAAATGTTAAAAGCCTCGCATACCTTTAACTTGCTCGATGCGCGCCATGCAATTTCTGTAACTGAACGCCAACGTTATATTTTACGGGTGCGTGCATTATCACGTGCAGTCGCGGAAGCGTATTATGAAAAACGCGAAGCTCTGGGATTTCCTATGGTTAAAAATAACCTGAAGGGAGACAAGTCATGAGCAAAGCTAATACTAAAGACTTATTAATAGAGATTGGTACAGAAGAATTACCACCAACCGCACTAAACAAACTTTCAAACGCTTTTTATAATGGCGTTAAAGAAGGTTTGGAAAAAGCAGACTTGTCTTTTTCAGAAATCAAAAAATTCGCAGCACCAAGAAGACTTGCATTATTAATTAGCGATCTTGATGTTAAACAAAAAGATAAAAACGTTGAACGTCGTGGCCCCGCTATTGCGGCTGCCTTTGATGAAAACGGTTGCCCGAGTAAAGCCGCGGAAGGTTTCGCTCGTTCTTGTGGTGTTAAAGTTGAAGACCTTGATAAACTGGAAACAGATAAAGGCGCCTGGTTAAATTTTAAAACCGAACAAAAAGGTCTAAACACCAGCGAACTCATTACTGAGATTGTTCAAACCTCTTTAGATAAATTACCCATTCCTAAACGCATGCGTTGGGCTGATCTGGATGCTCAATTTGTTCGTCCCGTGCATTGGTTAGTATTACTTTTTGGTGAAGACGTGATTGATGCTGAAATTCTTAGCGTTAAAAGTGGACGTGAAACACGCGGTCATCGTTTCCATCATCCAGAAGCCATTACTATTCCCTCACCTAAAGAATATGAAATGCTGTTGGAAACACATGGTAAGGTCATCGCAGATTTTGATCGTCGTAAAGAAGCTGTGCGTGGTCAGGTAAATGAAATTGCCTTAAAGGTAAAAGGCAAAGCCATGATCGATGAAGACTTATTAGAAGAAGTCTCTGCCATGGTTGAATGGCCTGTTGCCGTCATGGGTGATTTTGAAAAGCGTTTTCTTGATATTCCACAAGAAACGTTAATCCTCACCATGAAAACCAATCAAAAATATTTTTATGTTGTTGATAAAAAAGGCGCGCTACTGCCTCACTTTATTACTGTCAGCAATATTGAAAGTAAAGATGTTACTAAAGTACAGGAAGGCAATGAAAGAGTTATTCGGCCTAGATTCGCTGATGCTGAATTTTTTTGGTCTCAAGATCGTAAATCAAAACTTGTCGATCGTTTAACACGTTTAGGCTCTGTTGTTTTTCAAAAGAAACTTGGCACCTTACTTGATAAAACCCGACGAGTTGAAAAACTCTCCAGCACCATTGCCGATCAACTTGCCGGTAATACACAACTTGCAGTACGTGCCGCTGAGCTTTGTAAATGTGACCTCCTGACTGAAATGGTGGGCGAGTTCCCAAGTTTACAAGGTGTAATGGGGCGTTACTATGCTAAGCATGATGATGAAGACCCTGAGGTTGCTACTGCTTTAGAAGAATATTATAAGCCAAAATTTTCAGGCGATACTTTACCAAGAAGCATTACTAGCCAATCCTTGGCGATTGCAGATCGACTGGATACCTTAGTGGGTATTTTTGCTATTGGACAAATCCCTACCGGCGATAAAGATCCTTTCGCATTACGTCGTGCTGCTCTTGGTGTGTTACGTATATTAATCGAGAATAAACTTGATTTAGATTTATTGCATTTAATTAAAATCACGGCTGAACAATATGACGCTGATCTTAAAGCACACGATGCTGAGTTAGCCGTATTTGATTTCATCCTGGATCGTTTACATGCTTATTACCTTGATAAAGGTATTCGTCCCGATATTTTAGATGCGGTGCTAAGCACAAAACCTTCTAAACCTCTCGATATTAATAACCGCTTACTTGCTGTTGATGCTTTCCGCCAGCTTGCTGAAGCAGAAAGCCTAGCAGCAGCAAATAAACGAATTGGCAATATCCTTAAGAAAATAAAAGGTGACTTACCTTCTAAGATTGATACAAAACTCTTCCAGGAAGATGCGGAGAAGGATTTATTTCAAACATTAGCTAAACTTGATAGCAAAGTTCAAAGTTTAATCTATGATGCAAAATATCAAGATGCCTTATCTGAACTTTCTACTTTACGTGCCAGTGTTGATCAGTTCTTTGATGATGTTATGGTTATGGCAGATGATGAAAAATTAAAAAATAACCGCATTGCATTATTAAATAAATTACATAGCCTGTTTTTACAAATAGCAGATATATCTAAATTACAAAAATAATTGGCCACCAAGAACACTAAGAAGATCAAAAAACAACCACTGGGGGCACGGGAAACACAGGGAAAAGCTTTTAATGTTTCCATCCCCGTGTTCCCCGTGGTTTAACCTTTAATTTTTATCTTTACTTGGTGTTCTTGGTGGCCAACCTTAATGGTTAAAATATGAATCCAGATTCCTACAAAGATATGCTGGCTAAGGTGCAAACCTTTCATGACAAACATGACTTTAAAAATACCGGTGGTGAAGAACTCACTTACCGTATTGCTTTAATGGCTGAAGAATTGGGTGAGATATCTTCTTGTGTCACCAAAGGTAAGAGTAAGGAAGAACTTGCAGAAGAAACTGCTGATTTATTTATTTTATTGCTCGGCACAGCAATTTCTGCAGATTTTGATTTAAAACAAGCCTTCTGGGATAAGATGGACAAAATCATGCAACGCAAATCAAAAATGATCGATGGTCGTATTCGTGTTTCTGAATTTAGAGATTGAAAACCCAACGCAGAGACGCGAAGGCGCAGAGAACGCAAAGAAACCTATTAAGAATATGATTTTATTTATAAATTCAGTTATCAAGTTAGTTTGTCTTTTAAAACAATTTATTTACTTAAAAAACAATAACAACCTTTGCGCTCTTAGCACCTCTGCGTCTTTGCGTTGAAATTTTTTTGCTTATGAAAATAATCATCCTGGATCGAGACGGTGTAATTAATCAGGACTCTGATAATTTTATTAAATCGGTCGATGAGTTTATTCCCCTACCTGGTAGTGTCGAAGCAATTGCTAAACTCAAACATGCTGGTTACAAAGTTTATATTGCTACCAACCAATCTGGTATTTTTCGTGGTTTTTATACCGTGGAAACTTTACATGCCATGCATGACAAGCTTGCAGTGTTATTAAAAGACTACGATGCAGAAATAGACGGTATAGAATTTTGTCCTCATGGGCCAGATGATCATTGTGATTGTCGCAAACCAAAGGCAGGCATGTACTTAAATATTGCAAAACAAGCTGGCTTAGCTGATTGCTCTGATATTTTAGTGGTTGGCGATTCCCTGCGTGATTTACAAGCTGCGCAAACTGTTCATGCCAAACCACATCTTGTTCGAACAGGCAAAGGTGAGCGCACCATTAAAAAAGGTGAGGGACTTGATGGTATTCCTGTATATAATGACCTTTCTGATTTTGTTAATAAGCTTTTGCAAGGCTCTAATATTTAAAGCCTTAAAAACGGGTTAAAAAGCGTATGTCTATATTTAAAAATCCTCTGCAATATTTTTATTCACTCGCATTTGTGAGTACTATGTTTATCTCTTCTGTCTATCTGTCTATTATTGGAACACTGTTATTTCCTTTTTCATTCAAGATTAGATACAGATTCATTAATTTTTATTCAGTATTAAATCTTTGGGTACTCAAACATTTATGCAGTATCGATTATCGTGTTGAAGGTTTAGACAATATCCCTGATGAAGCCTGTATTATTTTCAGTAAACACCAGTCTGCTTTAGAAACCATGATGGTACAGCGAGTATTTCCTCCTATGACTTTTGTCGTTAAACAAGAGCTTTTATGGCTGCCCTTTTTCGGCTGGGGCCTTCGCTCAATTGATCCTATTGCCATTGACCGTAAATCAGGTCGTAAAGCAATCGGCCAAATTGTTGAGCAAGGCATTGAACGCCTGAAAAGAGGAATTTGGATTGTTATTTTCCCTGAAGGGACTCGCTCCAAGCCCGGTACCAAATTACCGTATAAAAAAGGTGGCGCAATATTAGCGTCTAAAAGTGGGCATAAAGTGATCCCCGTTGCCCATAATGCAGGCGAATTCTGGCCTAAGGGCTTCTTTTCTCGTCAAACAGGGACTATCGTGATGAGTATTGGTCCGGCAATAGAAACTAAAGGCCGGAAGAGCGAAGATATAATGAAAGAAGCGGAATGCTGGATCGAAACTAAGATGAAAGAAATCAGTACCGTAGCAACTTACCCGAGTTCTGATTGTTAGCGCCTATCCCTATTTCTTAAATAAGCAACATTATAAGCGACGATAGTAACTTTTAAACAATTTTACGACACTTTTAATCTCTTCAACACACTGCTCAAAAAACCAACAAATTTACTATAGTATAATACTCTGATATACTTGATTAAAATTTAAGCTATTCAATTGATGCGCCCTTCATGGGCGTATTTTTATTTAAACACCGAAATCTTTGCATGGATAATAAGGACTAAGATAACAAGGCAAAGCTGATAAAAATGCGGACGAGTCCATGGACGGGCGAAGGTACGAAGCCAAGGATGGCTGAAGCTAGAACAATGCATTAGGGCAGGACG
>JAGLTQ010000079.1 GCA_023135195.1 Gammaproteobacteria bacterium
ATGAAAGGCACACTCGCCGCAAGCGGTGTAGCAGTTGCGGTCAGTGCGGGTTTATTAAGCCCACGTGCTGTCTTAGCAGCATGGCCTAAATCAGCTTTTGAAGCTAAATCTGTCCCTGATGCGTTAAGCGGTTTGGGCATTAACACAACAGCAACCAGTGGCGACATTAAAATCAAAGCCCCTGATATTGCTGAAAATGGTGCGGTTGTACCTGTAACAGTACAAACGTCAATCGCGGGCGTCACGTCTATCAGTATTCTTGCTGAGAAGAATGGCAGCCCATTAACGTCTAACTTCGTCCTCAAAGGATCTGCACAAGGCTTTGTTGCAACACGTATCAAGATGCAAAAAACCTCTGCTGTTATCGCGGTTGTTAAAGCCGGTGGTAAAGCATATAGCGCACGTAAAGAAGTTAAAGTGACCATCGGTGGTTGTGGCGGTTAATACCGAATTTAGGAGATAAGTATTATGGCTAAAAAATCAATTCGTTTGCGTGCTTCTAATAAAGGCGGCGTGGCTACTGTGAAAGCATTGATCACTCACCCTATGGAAACAGGCCTGCGTAAAAACAAGAAAACGGGCAAAAAGATACCTGCTCATTTCATTCAAACCGTTTCAGGTAAACACAACGGTAAAGAAGTGATTCTTTGTGAATGGAGCGGTGCTGTTTCTAAAAACCCTTATTTATCATTCAAGTTCGCAGGCGCTAAGAAAGGCGATGCTGTGGAATTAACATGGTCTGATAACAAAGGCGGTTCTGAATCTGCAAGTACTAAGGTTCGTTAATAACAATAACTACAATTATCCTTATCATTTAGATGACAGGAGTTTTTAAAATGAAAAAAATTATCGTAGCAGCAACAGCTCTGCTTATCGGTTTATCACCGATAATGGCTGACGCTTCTCCACGAGGGGATTTGAAAAAGTTTCGTGATTACTTTACGAAAATGAACCCTGGAGTTAAATTTCAAGACTATGCAAACGGTATCTACGCGTTAGATGAAAACCGTCGTGCAGAATGGGAAAATATTGAAGAGTTTCCTCCATATGAAGACGGCGTCGATGTAGGTGCTCGTTTATTCAAAAAATATGGTGTTGCTAAATGTTTTCCTAACGGTGGTAAAGGCGTTCGCCAAAACTACCCAATGTGGAAAGGTGGCAAAGTTCATACTTTAGAAGGCGACCTTATGGCTTGCTTGAAAAAGAATGGCGTTAACACCAAGAAAGAAAAATTGAAGTATGGTAAAGGTAAATTCGCAGGTATCGCTGCTTATATGACCAGTACTTCTAAAGGTAACGCAATTAAAGTTAAGATTAATAGCAGCAGAAAATCAATGAAAGTCTATAATCAGGGTAAAAGACATTTCTATGGTAAACGTGGTCAGTTGAACTTCTCTTGTGCAGATTGCCACGTATATAACCATGGCATGATGGCTCGTGGTAACTTACTTTCACCTGCTTTAGGTCATACTTCGCACTTCCCTGTATGGCGTCGTAAATGGGCTAGCAAGACTGCCAAGAAGAAAGGCAAAGCGGGTCCATTCGATGGTTTTGGTACAATCCAACGTCGTTACGGCGGTTGTAACAAGCAGGTTCGTGCTAAGCCTTTGAAAGGTAAGAAAGGTAAGCAGCATCCAGAGTACGTTGCTCTTGAGTATTTCCATACTTATATGAGTAACGGTATCAAGGTTAATGGTCCAGCTGTTCGTCAGTAAGACTAATCAAACTTGATTAAAAAGAAGCCCGACATTAGTCGGGCTTTTTTTATGGATGTCAATAAAGTAATCTGAACGACATCCATGAATAATCATAAACACGATATCCATAGAAAGCGGAATAAAGCACTTGGTGTTCCTGAACTAATCGCCATTGCCCTGGGCGGTATGATTGGTGGAGGAATTTTCACTATTCTTGGGATCTCGGTATCAATGATTGGGGCTTTCACACCGCTAGCAATCGTTCTTGGTGGAATGATTGCTTCGCTCGCTGCGTACTCATACATTAAATTAGCCGTTTATTATAAAGATGAAGGTGCCACCTACTCTTTTTATAAAAAAACATTTCCAGGCTCTCACTTTGCCGCATCACTGATAGGCTGGTGGGTTGTCTTTGGTTATATCAGTACTCTTGCTCTTTATTCATATACCTTTGCATCTTATGCAATCAGTGGATTTAATTTTGCTGATAGCGAATGGTTACGCAAGCTAGTCGCCGGGTTGGTCATTCTTACTTTTACACTTATCAATATCTGGAGTGTGAAAGGGATGGGGAAAATTGAAGACTTTATGGTTTATACCAAGCTGGTGATTCTGGTTATTATCTCGTTTGTTCTTATTAACAACAGCCAAACAACTCTCCCCGTGTTATTACACGATAACAATAACATGAGTTTTCTATCTGTATTAATTGTTGCTTCTATTACCTTTGTCGCTTACGAAGGATTTCAACTTGTCATTCATGCGGTGAATGAAATGGAAACCCCTGAAAAAAACATTCCAAAGGCCATCTATTCCGCTATTTTTCTTACGATTTTTATTTACGTTGTTATCTCTTTGGGTGCCATACTCGCTATACCTTTTGAAGATATCATTCAAAACAAGGAATATGCGCTGGCGACCGGTGCCGGAAATATACTTGGCCACTGGGGTACTGATCTCGTTATTCTCGGTGCGCTACTGGCAACAAGTAGTGCCATCAGTGGTACCTTGTTTGGCGCATCAAGGTTAATGGGAGTAATCGCAAAAGATGGATACTTTCCGGAAGTTCTGGCTAAAAAGACGAATCAAATTCCAGTCCATGCCATTATAACGATGGCGTTGCTCGCATTTCTTCTTGTACTTGCAGGTAGTCTTGAGCTTATTCTCGAATTTGGTAGCGTGACATTTTTATTAGTATCACTTCTAATGGCTTACGCAAACTACCGAATCCGCGATTTAACTAACTCATCGCCCTTACTTACCATTCTTGCTATTTTTAGCCTTTCGCTCGGAACACTATTAATTTTTTACTATGAATTTAACAATCAAATTTCTCAAATGTTTTTCATTTGTGGGATATACATTTTCCTAACACTGGCATCCTGGTTATATTCAAGAAGTAAATCCCTGCAGCAAGGCAATTAACTTTCAACCCGCTGGTAATTTTCAGCTTTAAAACCAGGTTTTAATGGGCAAACCACTTCTCCATCCCCTGCTACTTCTAAACGCTGATAGATATCTTCTAAAGCAGCATCTGAAGTTGGAAAAATATTTTGTTCTCCAATATTTTCTTTTAAGTGCGTGCGTTCTAATATTTCGAGTATCTGATGTTTTAAACCACTAAAGACGAGCTGTACGCCGTTATCACGTAAACGTTCGACTAAGTGATGCAAGACTTCTTCACCTGAAGCATCTATTTGGTTAATACCATTACCAACTATTAATATAAATTTAGCATTCGGATGATCTGCTGAAGCATGAAGAATGGCTTCTTCAAAATAAGAAACATTGGCAAAATAAAGTGTGCCATCAAAACGTATTGCAGTAATTCTTTCATCTACAGGTAAATTATCGTAAATAGTAACATCCCTTAATGTGCCATCGGGATGACGCCCAAGAAAGGCAATACGAGGACTCATGGTTCTATACAAATACAGCCCAATCGCCAAACTTGCACCAAGTAATATACCTTGATCAAGATGTGGCGCTAAACCGAGTGTTGCAATAAAAGTCACAATAGAAGCAATACCATCATGTTTGTTAACTCGCATGGCATGCTTAACCGAATTAAAGTTAATCAAACCAAATACCGCCATCATAATTACTGCTGCTAATACGCCTTGAGGTAAGTGATATAATAAAGGTGTTAGAAATAACAGTGTGATAACAACGAGAACGGCTGTCACTACTGAAGAAAAACCTGTACGCGCACCCGCATTTAAATTTACTGCTGAGCGAGAAAAAGAACCACTGGAAGGATAGGCCTGAGTAAAGCTACCAACAATATTTCCCAAGCCCTGACCAATTAATTCCTGGTTTGGATCAATATGATCTTTTGTTTTTGCCGCCATGGCTTTTGCTATTGAAATAGCTTCCATAAAACCAACCAACGAAATAACAATGGCCGCAGGTAATAATGAACCCAGTAACTCAAAGCTAAATATGGGAACTTGTAAATTAGGTAAACCTTCAGGAATATGCCCAACCACAGCACCGCCCTTCTCTTCAAAACCAAACAACCAACTAACAACAATCGCGAAAGCCACGGCAATCAAAACACCGGGAGCTTTAGGTGAGTATTTTTTTAGCCCGAGCATAATTGCCAAAGCAGCTAATGCCATTACCAGGGTCAATATGTGTGTGTCGCCAACTTGCTCAAGCACGCCCCAGATCCGCCCCATAAAATGATCACTGGCATTCCCTGGCATAGTGACACCAAATATTTTTGATAATTGTGAAAGCCCGATCACTAATGCTGCTGCATTGGTGAAACCAACAATAACGGGGTGTGATAAAAAGTTGACGATTAAACCTAAACGAAAGACGCCGAGAAATAATTGAAACAATCCCACCAGTAACGCCAAAAGCATGGCCAAAGCAATGTAATGTTCAGGACTTGTCGCGATGGGGGCTAGTGCTGTCGCGGTCATAATTGAAACCACCGCAACAGGGCCTGTGGCTAACTGACGAGAAGAGCCCCAAAGTGCAGCAATCATAACCGGCATAAAGGAGATATACAAACCATAGTAGGCAGGTAACCCGGCTAGCTGAGCATACGCCATGGATTGAGGAATCAAAACCAGGGCAACGGTCAATCCCGCCAAAATATCTGCACGCAGTACCTCTTTATCCTTAAGCTCACCAACCCATGCTAAAAATGGAAAAAATCTCACTAAATTCATTCCTATCCCCTTGATTCATCAGCAATATTTCATCTTCAAATCATACCAGCATCTATCCAAAGATTGTATTTCAGTATATAATGATTGGCTAATTACCGCCCGATCATCCTTTTATTACATACAGATCACTTTCGCGGACAACACATAAAATCTATTATTTTTACCGGAGAACTCTCTTGGCTAATGCTCTTGAAAATTTAAATATGAAAAAACTCATTCCGGCAGGCCTTTTTGTTCTGCTTGGTTTATACCTCAGCAGTATTGTCCCTTCGATTGAAGTGGCATGGGTAACCGCTATTTTATTACTCACCATTTACCTCTTTGCTTTTGAGATTGTTCCTGTTGATGTCGCGGCCGTATCCGTCATGGTTACATTAGGTTTAACCGGTTTATTTTTCTCCTACATGGGCTTATCCGCTCCATTAGTTGACCCAAAGGATTTATTTAACGGTTTTTCCGGTAACGCCGTTATGTCCATTATTGCGGTTATGATCATCGGTTCAGGTTTAGATAAAACAGGCTTAATGACAAAAGTTGCCAGCTTTATTCTTAAAGTCGGTGGAAATACTGAACAACGCGTTATTCCTATTGTTTCAGGTACAGTTGGTATCATCTCAAGCTTCATGCAAAACGTTGGTGCAGCCGCATTATTCTTACCTGTTGTTAGTCGTATTTCTTCTCGCACCGGTTTACCAATGTCACGTTTATTAATGCCAATGGGTTTCACAGCCATTTTAGGTGGCACAGTGACCATGGTTGGCTCAAGCCCTCTAATCTTATTAAACGATTTAATTCTTACTTCAAACTCAGCATTACCTGAAAATGTTACCCCAATGGAAACATTCAGCATTTTCTCTGTTACACCCATTGGTTTAGCTTTGGTAGCAACGGGTATTCTTTATTTTGTGATTGCTGGACGTTTTGTTTTACCCAAAAATAAATCAGAAGGTACAGACGGTACAAGTGCTGTTGATTACATTAAAGATACCTATGGCGCTGACTATAATGTATACGAAATTAAAGTATTAGAGGACAGTCCTTTAATCGGTAAAAAAGTACTTGAAATCGAACATGAATATAAAATGCGTGTGGTTGCTATTTGTGCAGGTCAAAAGGGGGAACCTATCTGGCCACACCGTGAGACAGAAATTGATAAAGGCCAAACATTAGGTATTATCGCGGCAAACCGTGCAGTTAAAATCTTAACAGACACCGCAAAAATTGAAGCGACAACTAACCTAAAAAGCTTCTCTGATTTATTAGTTGCCAATAAAGGCGGTATTGCAGAAGTTGTTATTCCACCAAGTTC
>JAGLTQ010000008.1 GCA_023135195.1 Gammaproteobacteria bacterium
CTTCATCTTCTTCGATTCTGTGTCGGCCTAATGGTTTTGGTCGCGTCTGACGATTTGTCATTTCTTCAATTTTATCTTTAAAATCATCCCTTCCCAGAACAAGTTGTTGATTAAGCGCATCACGTATTGCATGAATTTGATCTGATTCGAGATGCATTCGAAATAATTCACGATAAGCGAACTGACGTTGTTCAGGTTCTTTATCCATAGCAATATAAAGTGGGTGAGGCTTTATAAGGCTATCCATTTTACCGTTTGCGTTACATGCGTAACTTGACCAGCGGTATTCGCCAGGATGAGCCACCATGTTGGCACGGACAGGGTTGAGTTCAACGTAACGCATACAGGTTAAAAGATAAGCATCACTATCAACTAAACTGGCTTTAAAGCGACCTTCCCATAAAGTACCGGTTCTTTTATATGTATGATTAATATATCGAACATATTTTCGTCCTAAATCCTGCATCATATGGGTAATACTATGCTCGTGCTGTGGTGTAACCAATAAATGAACATGGTTCGTCATAAATACATAAGCATGGATGATCGCTTGGTTTTTCTTAGCTGCATCAATTAAGTCATTTCGATAGCGCAAATAATCTTCTTCTGCGTAGAAACAAGGTTCGCGATTATTACCTCGTTGAATGATGTGTTGAGGAATACCCGGTATAATAAATCTTGGCTGTCGCGCCATTGCCCACCTCCATGTGGATTTAATTAGAATATACTATAAATTATCTATGAGTTTGATAATAGTATATTAGCGAAATCTGTGTTCTGACCCCATTTATTTATAAGTTCCGAGAGTTAAACACTCCCCCCATCCCCGGCAAGTTAGCATCACGTTCTCTATTACCCGTAGGCAAATACTTCCCCAATATCGGATCCACACTCTGCCAAACACTCGTCCTAGGATCATAATACCGCGCACTGTTTTATAATCATGTCGTAGTCATAAAAGTATGACCCGGTTTTTAACGGATTTTTCGATAACTCCATGTGGTTAAGACTATCACCAGCAATGTCGGCAGCAATGCACTTAACACAGCAGGCACGCCATAAACCAAACCCATTTGTCCAATTAAGCGGCTCACCATATAAAACGTTACTCCAACCAGAAAGCCCAATAATATTTGTTTACCAATTGATACCTGTCTGACTGAACCAAAAACAAAAGGTATTGCCAATAAAACCATTGCAAGAATAGTGAGTGGGCCAAATAATTTTGTCCAATAAACTAATTCATACTTACTGTATTCGAGATCATTGTTTTTTAAATAATCAATGTAGCCATTTAACTTCCAGATAGATAAAAGATCAGGTGGGATGGCAACAATTTTTACCATGTCTAAATCTAATAATGTTTTCCATTTCATTTCTTTTAGATTATTAACAACAAAAGAATTATTTTTATAAATGGTTTCTTTTACCGCTTGCAATATCCATTGCTCACCATCATAGCTCGCCTGACTTGCCTGTACCTGACGTTTGATTACATTATTTTCTGCAAACTGATATAGATTGATACCAATTAAGCGTCCATCATTTTCTACACGATTAATATTTATATAGGTTTCACCATCTCTTGCCCACAAACCGTAATCCGTATTGACATTAATTTGTCTGTTTAATGCTTTTATCCGTTGCTCTGTCGCATATTGAAGTAATGGCGGAGCAATACCTTCACCAATAACCATAGCGAGTAACATCAACATAATTGCCGTTTTCATTATCGAACCAACAATACGTAATAACGAAACACCCGCCATACGAATAATGACAAGTTCATTATGATTCGCTAACCAGCCCAAGCCCAACATGGTGCCAAGCAACATCGACAGTGGAAATAATTCATAAATATGTTGAGGTATTAAAAATAAAGAATATTGTATTGCCGCCCACATCGTATAATCAGCCTGACCAATTTGATCGGTCTCACCGGCAAAGGCAAACAATTCATACAGGGTAATGAAAATTATAAGTACTGATGTCACCCCGCTAATAACAGCCTGACCTATATAACGATCCAGAATATTCATTATTTACTTTCCCTTTTACCCATATTAGAAAACAAATAACGAAAACCCAATTGTTGCATTAATAATACGATGACAAGCAGCAACATAATTCCATGTACCCACCAGAGTCCTACCACAGCAGGCACTTTTTCATACAAGATCCATGACTTGCCTATGTTAATCAAGTTCGTCACTATAATGTAAACCAGCAGACCTAAACCCAGGCGTAAGTAACGCCCTTGCCGTGGTGAAGTCTGACTCAAGGGAACAGCAATAACTGCAAGCAAGAGACACAAGAAGATGGGGGCGAGACGAGAATGAAATTCAGCTTTATAGATAAGCGCATCTTTTTTAATTAATTCTAACGTCGGTATTGCAGTATGTTTTTTATGTTTAACGACTGAGCTTTTTTCATGTATTCGAACACCATGTTGCTCAAATTCAATAATGGTATAATCGAGTTTACCCTGTGTTCTTTGATAACGAACACCCTTTTCAAGCACCATAAATTTATCGCCGGTTTGCGAATCAATCTTACGATGCCCTTTATTTGCCCGAATAATTAACTCGGCATTATTTTCCAGGCGTTGCTGTAAAAAAACACCTTGCATTTGAGTGTGCTCTTCATTTAATCCTTCTACATACATCACACCAACACCGGCTGACACTTCCCGAAAACGCCCGGCAGTCATCCCCTCTAATTCAGATGCGCTTTCAACTTTAGCGGCCACTTCTTGTTGTATCGTGTTTGCCCATGGGATAATTTGAAATGAGAAAATACCCACGATAATTGCAAAAAGAAAAGCAAAACTTAATACGACCTGTACGATGTAAAGCTGACTTATACCACTGGCAGAAATCGCTGCCATTTCATTATTTTGATAAAAACGACTCAACGTCATAAGCACAGCAAGGAAAAGTGATAACGGTAAAATCACCATTAACATAGCCAATGATTTTAAACCCAGAACAAGCATGACCGTATTCACGCTCAGGGTTCCTTCCGCCACCTCAGAAAACACACCCACCAATTGTCCACTCAAACCAACAAGCATCAAAACCAGGGCAACACCAAACAATGTTTGTGCAATTTCTTTAATTAGATAACGGGCAATAATCATTTTTATAGTTTTATTAAATTCACGCTAAACGGCTGAAAACTGGAACAGTTTCAAGTAAGCTAGCTTCATATGTTGGGCAACACCCAATATTCATAACCTGCTTTAGAATAAAACTAGTGTATAGGAATCCCGTATGGAAATCAGCGTCAAAACCATTAACCTCGAAACCGTTAAATCTCCCTGTATTGTTGTAGGAGTAAGTGACAAACGTAAACTCTCAGATTCAGCGAAACAGCTTGACGAACTTGCAAACGGTTTTATCAGTAAAGTACTCCGTCGTGGAGACATTTCAGGTGCCATTGATGACTCACTGATATTGCACAATGTTCCGGGGCTAAAAGCTGAACGTGTATTACTGGTTGGTTGTGGCCAATCAAGTGAAATCACACATGCAAAGTTCCAATCTATTGTTACCAGTGCTTCAACCATGTTAAGTAAAGCTAGCATTAAAAATGCTGTTATTTGTCTTGCTGATTTAGATAGTAAAATCCTTTCTAATAGTATGCAGATTCGTTTAAGCACCGAAGCGTTACATCAAGCAGATTATCGTTTTTCCGAATTAAAAAAAGAAAAATCACCTTCATTAACTAAAGTCACATTACATTTTGCAGATAAGAAAACGGCCGCAATGAAAAAAGCTAAACTTGCCGTTCAGATTGGTAATGCAATTGGTTTAGGTCGAAATACATCACGTGACTTAGGTAACTTACCCGGCAATATTTGCACACCAACATATCTTGCCAGGCAGGCCAGTAATTACGATAAACGTTATGCCAGGTTGAAAACCACTATATTGAATCAAAAAGATATGGAAAAACTCGGTATGGGCTCTCTCTTGTCGGTAAGTAAGGGCAGTCGCACCCCCCCTAAATTTATTGTTATGCAATACAGTGGTGGCAAAAAAGCTGACCGACCTTATGTTCTGGTTGGAAAAGGGGTGACCTTTGATTCAGGTGGTATTTCAATTAAATCTGGTGCAGCAATGGACGAAATGAAATTTGATATGTGTGGTGCCGCAGGCGTCATGGGCACAATGATCAGCGTTAATGAACTCAATTTACCGATCAACGTTATTGCTATTGTGCCGAGTGTTGAAAATATGCCTGATGGTGCAGCGAGTAAACCCGGTGATATTGTGACTTCTATGTCAGGCCAAACAATTGAAGTACTCAATACCGATGCTGAAGGCCGACTCATCCTTTGTGATGCCCTCACTTACAGCGAAAAATTCAAACCAAAAGCAGTTATTGATGTAGCAACATTAACAGGCGCATGTGTTGTCGCGTTAGGCGCTCACCCAGCTGGATTACTGAGTAACCAGCAAAAACTTGCCGACCAGATTCTTGCTGCGGGTACAGAATGCGGCGATCGTGCCTGGCAAATGCCTTTATGGGATGAGTATCAGGATCAATTGAAAAGTAACTTTGCCGATATGGCCAATATTGGTGGACGCGAAGCCGGTACAATTACTGCGGCATGCTTCCTTTCCCGTTTTACTAAAAAATTAAATTGGGCGCATCTGGATATTGCGGGTGTTGCCTGGTTCGGTGGTGCTAAAAAAGGCTCTACTGGAAGACCTGTTCCATTATTAACGCAATATTTGATGGAGCGTTGTGGTAAACAGTATTCGGTTTAATAATATTAAAATTAAGGATTTATTCCCTCCCCTTTAAGGGGACGGGCGAAGGTACGACTCCAGGGATGGAGGAGGGAGAATTGTGCCGGGAGCAACAATCAAGAACAATGCATTAGGGCCGGACGCCCGTAAGTAGGATAATGCAGGAGCAGTTATCGAGGAAAAATTGTCGAGGGCGTAGGATGGGGTGATTAAAACTATCCCCTCCCCCTAGCCCCCTGATAGAACAACTAGCCATTCGACTAAGCTATCTAGCTAAGTCGCTGGTTATCCCTGAGGGAGGGGGGATTATAAAAATATGACCAGAATTGACTTTTACATTATTGAAAAAGGCTCTGTGCAGGAGACAGAAACATTTATCTGTCGCCTGACTGAAAAAGCGTGGTCGCAAAACAATGCTGTTTATATCCATGCCATGGATGAACAGCATGCAAGCAAATATGATGAGCTATTATGGACATTTAATGAAGATAGCTTTGTTCCTCATCAGCTACTACAGGATGAAGCGGATCAATCAAATACTCAAAATGTCCTCATTGGGCATCAGGCTGCAGAACAAAATCCAGTCACTTACCATGATGTGTTAATAAACCTGAATCATGAGGCTCCCTCATTTTTCAGTCAGTTTGAACGGGTCGCAGAGATTATTACAACCGAACAAACAAGCATCAGTAAAGGTCGCGAACGTTATCAATTTTATCGAGATCGAGGTTATGCCCTTGAGACCCACAAACTGTCACTATAGTATATAACTATGGCGGATAAGATTAATAAGGAAAGCAGTCTCGGAGATTCTCAAGATTCTCTGGTTGATGCGCTGGAATCAATTAAAACGTTACTGGCAAAAAGTGATTCGAAGCTTGCGGCTGCCCGGGAAAGTATTGCAATAGCCAGTAGTCAAACTGCAAAAGGGCATTTGAACTCCGAACAGTTTGAAATCCCCGTGCTCGACGATATCGTCATATCCGCCGACGTAGAATCAGTTACTGAGGAAGTCTCGAGCATATCGGAGGCATTATCCTCAAAAATTGATGAAACACTCGCTGCGGTACAGGAAAAAATTCCAATATTATCAGATCCAATTTCTGCTCCAAATCCGGAGGTAATGCTGGATTACCTGGATACCCTTCAGAAAAAGCTCGAAAAATCCCTGCGTGATTCATTAATGAAAAGCATCGTAACGATTGAAGTGAGCTTAAAAAAATCCCTCGTCAGTGAAATTGATAAAATCCGCAAACAAGTCAAAAAAGATTTTAAATAAGATTGAACCACAAAGGACACCAAGGACACTAAGAAGGAACATTTAAAATAAACCACTGTTTATCCGGAGAGTAGAATATTTATAACTGCGCCCTAAGCCCTCCGTAGTTTAAATTTTTAGTCTTTTTCTTTGTGTCCTTGGTGTTCTTCGTGGCTTAAGTTGTCTTTTTCTTTGTGTTCTTCGTGACCTGACTACTTTAAATCTTTATAATAATCAGCCTTTTAGACATCTCAAATAGCGAATTTATACTGTGGAAAAAACCTACAACCCCCATTCAATTGAACAACGTTGGTACGAAACATGGGAAAAAAGTGACAATTTCTCACCTAAAGGTGGAGATGAATCTTTTTCTATCATGATTCCGCCACCTAATGTCACCGGCAGTTTGCACATGGGCCACGGGTTTAATAACACCGTTATGGATACGCTCACTCGTTATCACCGCATGAAGGGGCATAACACGTTATGGCAACCGGGTACTGACCACGCCGGTATCGCAACGCAAATGGTCGTTGAACGCCAGCTTAATGCTGATGGCAAAACACGCCATGATCTTGGTCGTGATAAATTTATTGAGCGTATCTGGGACTGGAAAGAAGAATCCGGTGGTAATATCACCCGTCAATTACGTCGTTTAGGTTCATCACTGGATTGGTCTCGTGAACGTTTTACCATGGACGATGGTTTATCCGAAGCCGTTCAGGAAGTTTTTGTAAAACTTTATGAAGAAGATTTAATTTACCGTGGCAAGCGTCTGGTGAACTGGGATCCAGTTTTACACACCGCTGTTTCTGATCTTGAAGTCATTTCAGAAGAAGAAAATGGTTTTCTTTGGCATATGCGTTACCCACTGACTGATGGTTCTGGTGAATTAATTGTCGCCACAACCCGCCCCGAAACCATGCTGGGCGATAGCGCAGTTGCGGTGCACCCTGATGATGAACGCTATCAATCCATGATTGGTAAAACAATTACCTTACCTCTCGTTGGCCGTGAAATTCCGATTATTGCCGATGATTATGTTGATATGGAGTTTGGAACAGGTTGCGTAAAAATTACCCCTGCTCATGATTTTAACGATTATGAAATGGGTAAACGTCATGACTTGCCGATGTTTAATATCCTCACCATTGATGCAGCGATTAATGATGAAGCGCCCGAAAAATATCGCGGTCTGGATCGTTATGATGCACGTAAACAAATTGTAAAAGAATTAGAAGAACTCGATTTAATGGATAAAATCGAACCGCATAAACTCATGGTACCGCGTGGTGATCGTTCTGGCGCAGTGGTTGAACCTTACCTGACTGATCAATGGTATGTAAAAGTTGAAGAACTTGCCAAGCCCGCCATTGAAGCAGTAGAAACGGGAAAGATTAAGTTTGTTCCGGATAACTGGAAAAATACTTACTACGAATGGATGAACAATATTCAGGACTGGTGTATTAGTCGCCAAATCTGGTGGGGGCATCGTATCCCGGCATGGTTTGATGATGAAGGAAACTTTTATGTTGGTCGCAACGAAGCAGAAGTTCGCGAAAAACATAAGCTTGGTGACATTGCATTACGCCAGGATGAAGACGTTCTTGATACCTGGTTCTCATCAGCATTATGGCCTTTCTCAACCTTAGGTTGGCCAGCAAAAAATGATATTGATACTGAAACACTTAAAGCGTTCTACCCGACTAGTGTATTAGTAACAGGCTTCGATATTATATTCTTCTGGGTTGCCCGCATGATCATGATGGGGCTTAAATTCATGGGGGATGTTCCGTTTAAGGAAATCTACATTCATGGTTTGGTAAAAGACTCACACGGACAGAAGATGTCCAAATCTAAAGGTAACGTGCTTGATCCAATTGATTTGATTGATGGTATTGAATTAGAACCTTTAGTATTAAAGCGTACTACTGGTTTAATGAATCCAAAAGATGCACCGAAAATTGAAAAGCAAACTCGTAAAGATTTCCCGGATGGTATTCCTGCCTTTGGTACCGATGCATTGCGTTTCACCTTTGCATCATTAGCATCAAATGGTCGTGATATTAATTTTGATATGGGACGTATCGAAGGCTATCGCAATTTCTGTAATAAAATCTGGAATGCAGCGCGTTATGTTTTAATGCATACAGAGGAACAAGATTGCGGTCAAAATGGTGGCGAGCCTGGTCACTCCCAGCGTCCTGCTTCACGTGACACTCGTCCATCCAAGGACATCGAACTCACTGCCGCCGATCGCTGGATTTTAAGTCGTTTGCAAGAAACAACACAAACAGTTGAGAATTCGATTAAAAATTATCGTTTAGATCATATGGCACAAGCAATTTATGATTTCACCTGGAATGAGTATTGCGATTGGTATTTAGAGCTCTCTAAAACCGTTTTATTTGATGACAATGCCAGTGAAGCAGTTAAACGCGGAACTCGTCATACTCTGGTGCATGTACTTGAAACTATTTTAAGATTAGCTCATCCAACCATGCCTTACATCACTGAAGAGATTTGGCAGCGTATTGCTCCACTTGCAGGCATAGAAGATGCGGGTAGCTGCACATTAAGCATAATGTTACAACCCTATCCTGAATATGATGAAAGTAAGTTTGATAAGTCTGCAATTGATGAAGTGGAATGGATTAAAAACTTTATCGTTGGTATTCGTCAAATAAGAAGCGGCATGGACATCAAACCCGGCAAACTATTACCTGTATTATTACAAAACGGTTCTGCTCAAGATAAAGTGTTGTTTGAAACACATGAAAGCTACTTAATGAAGCTGGCTAAACTTGAAAGCATCACCTGGTTAAATATTGAAGATGATGCGCCAGAGTCCGCTACTTCACTGGTCGGTGAAATGAAACTGCTTATACCAATGGCAGGTTTAATTGATAAAGATGTTGAACTTAAACGTTTAGATAAAGAAATTGAAAAACTCATTAAACACAGTAAACAATTAGAAGGAAAACTTTCTAACCCCGGTTTCACTGATAAAGCTCCTGAAGCTGTAGTGAAAAAAGAACGTGATAAATTAGCAGATCTGGAAACTGCGCTCAACAATTTGCAGCAGCAAAAAAAGAAAATTGAAAAATTATAATAGAGACAGGTATTGTTCAATAAATTAATCATAGCATCGGCCTGATAGCCTCTTATATTAATAGTAAGAGGGGCGCTATGAGTGCCAACCTGCAAAAATCAGATCATTTTATTTAACATGAGTTTCTCAACTTCTTCTCTTAAGATCTTTAGCTCATCTATAATTCCCTTTGCTTTTTCTATTTCAGCATCTTTACCAAATTGCTCCATTTGTTCCGCAAGCTTGCTTAATCTCATCGCACCAAATTGTCCGCTTGCCCCTTTTAAGGAATGTGCTGCATGCTCTAATTCACTCGCATCTCCTTTCTCAATAGCATTTTCTATACGTTTAAGGTTATCTTTAGCGCTTGAGGCATGACTGCCAACAGCAACTGAAAAGGTGTCTCCAAACATTTCTTTTAGAGTATTGAACACAGACAAGTCTAGTTGTTTATTATCATTAGTTATCACATCTTCTTTTTCTGATTTATTATTTTCAGTAAGGACATCCTCATCATAAGTAAATTCTGTCATTTGTATTTTTTCAGACAACCATTTTTTAAGGATATCCTCTAGTGATTTTTCACTTACAGGTTTAGATATATAATCATCCATACCAGCAGCTAAACATTTATCTTTATCGCCCTGCATGGCATTAGCCGTAAAAGCAATAATAGGAGTGCTCGCAAGCTTTCTTGATTTTTCCCACTCACGTATTACCCCTGTTGCTTCATAACCATCCATTTCTGGCATTTGGCAATCCATAAAGATTAAATCAAAGTTAGAGTTTTTTAATTGTGTAATAGCTTCAAGACCATTTCCAGCAGGTGTTACTGTACAACCATAACGCTCTAAATATTCCGTTGCCACCATTTGATTAACAGGATTATCTTCTGCTAATAATATGTGTGCATTTGTTAATTTAATCTTTTGTTTATTTCCTGTTTTTACTTCTTGTAGCATATGCCGCGTAACTAAAGGAATATCTTTCCTTTCTTGCTTTGCACTCCATATTAACGTCATTATTTGAGGAACTTCCAGTGCTCTGGTTGGTTTTGTTAAATAACCATCAAAACCTAATTTTTTCAAACGTGAACCATCACCTTTGCGTGGTGAAGATGTAATAAAGAGTAAAGCTCCCTGTTCCAATAATTTATTTTCTTTTATTTTAGCGGCTAACATTTCACCATCCATTTCAGGCATATGGAAATCGGTAATGACAATATCAAAGGGGTCTTTATCTGCGATTGCACTATTTAATTTTTCCAGTGCGATTCGTCCTGATAACGCGGTTTCTATTTTTAAATTTAAACCTGATAATTGTTCACACAAAATAGTTTGAGCAATGTATATATCATCCACAATCAGTGTTTTTAGTCCTTGGAGAAGACTCTCATCTCCCATTGCGAGTGAAGAAACAACATCTTCAGCGGTCACTGCCAATTTGATAGTAAAATTAAATACTGAGCCATGGCCTTTATGACTTTCAACTTTAATATCACCCTCCATCAAATGGCAAAGTTGTCGGCAAATAGCTAAGCCCAATCCTGTACCACCATATTTACGCGTTGTTGAACCATCTTCCTGATCAAACTTATTAAATATTTTATCCAGCTTGTCATCATCAATTCCAATTCCACTATCCGAAACTGAAGCTGAAATAACAGTGTTACCATCAATCACTTCACTTGACTCAACCGTGAGCACTACACTACCTTGTTCAGTAAATTTAATAGCATTACTTAATATATTTAATAAGATTTGACGAATGCGTCCAGGGTCACCAATGACGTTTGTCACTGTACCAGGCTTAAAACGTAATAACATTTCAATATTTTTTTCTCGACATTTTATCGCCATTAATTCTGACACGTCTTCCATTAATGCCTGCAAATCAAAGGGCAGAATTTCCAACTCCATTTTACCGGCTTCAATTTTTGAAAAATCAAGAATATCATTAATGATAGCAAGTAATGCCTCGGCTGAACTCATGGCGCTTTGAGCATAACTACGTTGCTTAACTTCAAGTTCAGTATCTAACAACAAGCCCGTCATACCAATTACACCATTCATCGGGGTACGAATTTCATGACTCATATTGGCTAAAAACTCTGATTTTTGTTGTGTTGCCGCTTCCGCAGTTTCTTTCGCATTAACTAACTCAAGCTCTGCTTTTGTTCGCTCAGTAATATCAGTGCCAATCGTTATATAACTTTTAGGTTTACCATCTTTACTCATAAAAGGCACAATAGTCGTATCCAGCCAGTAGAGATGTCCATCTTTAGCCTTATTACAAACCTCATTGTGCCAAACATCTCCTCTGCCAATCGTTCGGTACATAACACTGAAAAATTCTTCATCATGAACACCCGAATTTAGCATACGATGATTTTCACCAAGAAATTCTTCTTCCTTATAGCCACTGACTTCACAAAACTTTTTATTAACAACAGTTATTGTTCCTTTAATATCTGTAATAGCAACAATAGAATGCTGATCCAAAGCAAATTTTTGTTCACTTAACTCTGAAAATGCCATTTCAGCCTGCGCAGTGGTTTGTTCAAGTTCAGATTCATGCCGCTTCCTTACGTCTAACATATGATTAAATACATCTGCTAGTTGCGCTATTTCATTATTTACATCAACCTTAACTTTTTGTTTGATATTACCCTCAGTAGCAGCAAGACTGGCGTCTACTAATTTAACAATTGGTTGAGTAATGCGTTTCGCCTGATAAACTGCCCAAAATATTACTATAATAACCGTTAAGAAAAACAGTATGAACATCAGATTAAATAATAAATTAATCGATGCGAATGCTTCATCTTTATCAATCTCACTGATTAGAACCCAATTTACTCCTGGCAAATTTAATGCCTGATGTTGACCAATAACTATTGCTCCCTCCGGCCCTGTATACTCAAAGGTAGCTCCATCTGTCGATATATCGCTTAAATTATATTCATACTTACCGGAATATTTTACAGAACGTTCTTTTTTCCAAAGTTTAAATTGTCTGGTATTAATTTTTCTGACAAGAACATCATTATCATCATTTATAGTTGTACGAAGTCTTCCGTCTTCCCCTACCAGGTAATGCGTTAATGAACTTTCTTTTTTAAAATGTTTTTTTACTACTTCAAACATTTTGTCCGCACGTAACTGCATGGCAAACACACCCAGCTTATCACCATACTCATCAAGTATCGGTGCGGTAATAAATCCTGCGACAATGTTATTTGAAGGTGCATAACGTTCCATATCCGAGAAAAGTATATGGCCTGTTTTCAAAGTATTTTTAATACTTTGAGAAAATAATGTTTTTGCGTATGGGCCGTTAAACATATTCGTACCAAGATCTAATTCATGAGCAATAGTAAAAAGCAAATTACCTTTATCATCCAGAATCAATAAATCATGAAGATAATCATAACGCCTACTCAAACTAAAAAGATTATCTTGCAAACCATCTACACGTCGAGCCCAGTCATAACTTTTCACATAATCACTCAATGATTTTTCACTTGCAGAAAACCCATTAATTAAGCTTTTTAGTATTTTAACATTCTCATTTGATTCTGCTTGAATACTAATATCCATAAAACGATATTTAAACCAGTTTTTAATAAACCTTACCGTTAAACTTGATGATTGTTTAAGACTTTTAGAAATATTACTGTCAAGCGTAGTTCTTGTTTGTTGATAACCAATAAATGAGACAATAATTAATGGCAGTGTTGATATTAACAAAAACCAAAACACTAAATTACGACTTAACGATTTATATTTTTTTGATGAGTTATTATTCATACGTTTTCAATATCTTTTATTATTTTAATTTTTACTATCAAAACGATGATCTGCAAAAGCTTTAATATCAATTGTTTTTTTAAGAATATTGCCTTCAATAGCTAAATCCATTATTTGCCTTAAACCTGCTTCATCGATATTTAAGTGTTGATAATTTATAACTCGTAATTTAGGATCCAGACTGGCAATAATCGCTTTTCGTGTATGGCCCTTAATATGCTTACGTACTATTTTTACAATAGCTTCCAGTTTATCTCCGCCTTGCTTGCGAGCTTTTTCTATATCTTTACCTGCTTTACGAATGTAATGCATGACTTCTTTAATTGCCTGAAATTTATGTTTAATCGCCTCATTAGTTGCAAGCGCAATACATTCCACGTGACCATGTTTCCACGGCATAACGTCTTTTGAATACCAGGCAACTTTTCCGAACCCACCTGTTTCAACAACATCTGCCCAGGGCAATGACTGCTCAAATGCTGCGGGGGTAGCACGATTACTTTTTGCTTTAATAAAGGAAGGAGATTTTGGTGGGGCAACGGCTATCGCTAAGACTTCCGCATTAGTATTAGGCATTAAGCTTAAACGCAGACCATGCTCTTTAAGGTAGCGATACAGCACAACAGTATGAGTAGCAAGAAGATGAGGCATTCCAATTTCTGTAGACTGTCCTGTTTCTTTATAGACATCTTTTAACGCTACAGCAACTTTTTCATTGGGCTTACGATTTTTTCGCTGAACAGGTAACTGTACTCGTTTATTCAACAAATCATTTATAGCTAATGCATTTCCATCACGGTGCATTAACCCAATCCAGTGAAAATTTTGTTTTTCGGTATACATGTCCATTGCTAGAGGACTCATGACATAGGCCATATCCACTTCGCCTGATTGGAAATAAGCGCGAAGCAAGTCCCAGTTTTTCATTTGTTCAATTTTGAAATCAGCATGTTTCATTTTTTTACGATAACGTTCATAGGCAACTAATGCCGCATAGTGATCAGCAAGCGGGATATAGAGTGCTTTGATTGTTTGTTTTGATGGCTGAGAAAATGAACTACTGCTAAAGCTGAATAACAGTAAAAATAAACTAAGCAGTAAAAATAATGAATATTTATTAATTGTTATTATCATATATTTTCCCCAAAGAATAAGTACAGCTCGGAATATAACCCTGTAAAACAAATGTTTATTGTGAATTTAATATCTACTCGCATAAAATATCGGCAAAATATCAGTTTGGTTTAGGAATTATAGGAACTAAATCTCGTTATTTTGATATCAGCAACAAAATGTTACATTTGTGAAATATTAATAAAAGCGGGATAAATTGATCTGGGTCAACAACATCAATGCTCTTCATCTGTACATTAGTTGCTGCTGATATAGATATATGGAATAAATTAATGAAAATATTAAGTGAAAACAGTGCCTTACGTCGCCGCCGCTTTCTCCGGCTCAATATTCTGGGCGCACTGGTTATTTTAATTGTATCTGCTTTTATGATTATTACAGGTGAATATTCGTCATTACAGGAACGACAATCAGCAGATGCTATTTATAATATTTTAGCGATTGGAAGTATTATCTATATGGCTGTTATCTGGATTTCTTGTGTAATGACAAAACCATTCTGGTTTCCAAATAAAGACTAGTACTTAATTTACTCTGCCAATGACAAGCTTTATGTAGTCAGTAGACGTGGGCTTGTCATTTTTATTTACTCAGCAGAGAGTTTTACACTCCAGCCAGTGATAGTACGAACTTCACAAGCATAACCAAAATAGAAATAAAGACCCCAACCCCAACCAATCCAACTATTATGTATTGTGAGGGCTTACCATATTTAAAATCACGCTCATGGTTTTTACTTTTTTGTACACCTAAAAACGCCCACAGCACACTTCTAGTTACATCTAATAAAGAAGGTTCAGCTTTCTCATCATCACTCATTGAATCACCCAAATATTTCTGGCTATATAAAATAGAATAACCTTAACTATTTTAAATTATATTCTACTGATTAATTTTCTAAAGCGTAATCGGTAAGCATTTCTTTTGCTTTTTCTTCGTTTACGAAATATAACAGGATTCCACCACTTATAAATAAAATACTTACTGAAAGCATTGATAGCCTTGGATTTTGTGTTGTTAAACTAACAACCCCCATCATGATGGGGCCTAAAACAGCTGCGAATTTTCCCAACATATTATAAAAACCAAAAAACTCAGCTGACTGATTTTTTGGAATAATTCGAGCATAAAAGGAACGGCTTAAAGCCTGTACCCCTCCCTGAACCAAACCAATAATACTGGCTAGTATATAAAATTCAGATACTGATGTTATTTGAGAAGCCCAGATAGTCATTAAAAAATAGACAAAGATAGCCAGTAATATACCCTGCTTGGTACCAATATAATGGGCTAAATAACCAAATCCAATTGCGGCAGGGAAACCAACAAACTGTGTAATTAATAGTGCAGTGATTAAATCGGAAGCATTAAAGCCAAGTGACATACCATAGTCTACCGCCATACGAACAATGGTATCGACACCATCTATATATAACCAATATGCTAATAAAAATAAAAGAACCATGCGCAATTTCTTAATTACACGAAAAGTTATTTTAAGTTGTTTAAAACCATCAATGACGGCCTTACCCATTTTTACATTCTTAGTCTTTAATTCAGGAACATTAAAAAACAAAGGTAAAGAAAAAATAAACCACCAAACAGAAACGGTTAAAAAAGAAACCTTCACGGCTTCAGCGCTATCTTTAAATCCAAATAATTCCGGGTTTAATGTCATATAAACATCAAATGCAAATAATACTCCTCCACCAAGATAACCCAGGGCATATCCATAACTTGAAACCCGGTTATAACTTTCTTCTTCACATACACTTACTAGCAAGGCATCGTAAAAGATAATGCTGCCCGAGAATCCAATTATTGATAGCGCAAATAAACCCAGAGCTAAATAAGTTTCATGTTGTTCAACAAAATAAAGTCCACCTGACATTAAAATACCAAGTAGAGCAAATATAAATAATAAACGTTTTTTAAGATTGCCTGCATCAGCAACAGCACCGAGCACTGGTGCAAGGATTACAATAACCGTACTGGCTACAGCATTAGTTAAGCCTAATTGAAAAGTACTTGTCGAAACATCAGTGGCATCACTCCAATACTGTTTAAAGAAAAGAGGGAAAAAACCTGCAAGAATAACAGTTGCGTATGCAGAATTAGCCCAATCATAGAGAGCCCATGAAAAGGTTGTTTTATTTATTTTTAGTCGCATAGAGTAATACTACACTGCGACCAGGTTTACCGCGAACAAGTTAACATTAAATATTAAGTGATTATCGCCGAGGTGTACGTGGAGGCGCCCTGCGTTGTCGTAAATTTTCTCTTGCGGAACGCCTTTCTGCTGGTGACATATTTCGTGATTTTTTACTAAACTCTTGTCTTTGACTTTTAATTTGTTCACGCTGTTCTGCCGGCATACTTCCTAATTCTGCGCGTCTTTCCTTTAAACGTTGACGAAATGAATCTCGTTGCTCTGCTGTCATATTATTCCAACGATCACGCAACTTCTGACGCCTTTCCTGAGGTAAGCTTTTAAACCACTCACGTTGCTGGCGAATTCTTTGTTTTTCGTCCTGAGGTAAGGCACGAAACTTTTCATAACGACTTCTTATTTTTTGCCGTTGTTCCGGCGTCATTTTTTTCCAGCGCTGCAAACGGTTTTTAGCTTGCCTCTTTTGTTCCTGCGACATGCCATCCCAACGTTTCGCACCTTTGAGCAAACGATTTTTACGCTGTTCAGGAATTTCACCCCAGCGATCTTTAAAACGGTTTAATAATTTCTGTTCATTTCCATTCAGATTATCCCAGCTAACTGACTTCTCAGTTTCCGCATACACACTACAAGACAAACCTAGCAAGGTACTTAGAAATATAAACTTTAATGTTTTTTTATTACTCATCAGCATCACTCTTTGAAACTTTTTGGCTTGTTAAATTTTGTTCACTAAGATTTTCGTTATCATCAATTTCGGCATCAATAAAAACATTATCATTTTCATCATACATGGCGAGGAACTCAAACAGTTCCATATCATTTTCCTGTGTCGCATATAATGCAACAGGTGAAATCATTATAAAAATGATTAACCATTTAGCCAGCATATTCTTCAGACTCCGCCAGCCATTGCATAAATTCAAAATCCTCTATTAAATCCAGACTTTCATTTTCTGTTAGCATTTCAACATCTGCTTCCATAGCAAGTTCGGTATTATTTAATGCATTGCTGTCATAGTTAAAGTATAAACTTACTGAAATAATAGTCACCGCTAACATAGCTGATATTGCTTGAGGATAAAAAGACCAGATAGAACGAGGCTTTGCTTTTTCCAGAGCCGCATAACGTGCTTGCTGTAAGCATCGAGTGATAGCAGGAGCTAAATCATCAAGACCTTCATCTAATAATGATTTTGCTTTTTTCTCAAACTCATCGGGCTTATTCATTTTCAGCTTCACCTAATTGTTTCTTTAATGCCTGTAATGCTCTTGAATAATGTGTTTTAACACTGCCTGTTGTTATGCCCATGGCCGTAGCAGTTTGCTTAACATCTAATCCTTCCCAAGCACGTAATAAGAATGTTTGCTGTTGTCTAACGGGTAATGTCTTTAATGCTAATTCCAGATCATCCAGTGCTTGTTCACCGCTGATTTTTCTTATTGGGTCATGAACTTTATCATCTGCAATGGTTTGAATGGGATCTTCTTCTAATCCCTCTTCATCCGAACCGAACCAATTTTGAAAAATATTACGTACTTTTTGACGCCGATAATGATCTCGAATTTTATTTTGTAATATACGATGAAATAATGGTGGCCACTCATCTTTACTATGTGAGGCATACTTACTCGCCAAAACTAACATCGCATCCTGAACAATATCTAAGGCATCATCTACATTTGATGTCGCGATGTGAGCCATACGGTATGCGCGTTTTTCAACCTGCTTTAAAAATTGTTCCAGATTATATGTATCTACACTCATACGTGCTTTCGGTGCCATGATAGATTCATTCGAATTGAATACTTTATTAAAAAATCCAGCCGAAAGCGAATCCTCGGCCGGTGGTACACAATAGCACAGTTGGGGAAATGGCATAATCTTCACGACTTATCTTTGAGTTCTACGTTGTACATGTTCTGCACGACGATTCATGCGACATTCCATATGATCGTCCTTGTTATCCACACGAGCGGCTAAACGATCAAGCCGTGCATTAATGCTTTCACCTTTAGATGGGAAACCAGATGGAATAGGTTCAGGATTTGTTTCTTCTGCTATAGCTGGAATAGCTGCTGCCAATAATAAATTTAAAACTGTTACTTTAATAAAGGCGCGTTTCATGAGATTGTCTCCTGTGTTGTAATTATTTTATGTCGCTATTAATAACAACGCACATTTACAGGATTGGTTGACACTAATTTCACTTTATAAATAAAAAAAGAGCTTAAAAGCTCCTTTTTTATTTAAAACGTAATTAAAACAATGAGATAAAGTGATTATTTTAGGAAACAAATCTCCTTATCGCTGATTAGTGCTCTCTTGTGGCTCTAAAATCCACATCTGGCCAGCGCTCAATGGTTAAATCCAGATTAACTCGCGTAGGGGCTAGGTAGGTCAAGCTCCCCCCTGCATCTAATGCGAGGTTATCTGCCGCTTTTTTCGTCAAATCGCTTAACATTTTTTCATCTTCACATTCGACCCAACGTGCGGTATTAACATTAACAGCTTCAAATCCACATTCGACGCTGTATTCTTCCTTTAAGCGAAATGCGACAACATCAAACTGCAGTACACCGACCGCACCAACAATTACATCATTATTATTTAAAGGCCGAAATACCTGCGTTGCCCCTTCTTCACTCAATTGATCCAGACCTTTTTGCAAAGCCTTCATCTTGAGAGGATCTTTTAAACGTACACGGCGGAATAATTCTGGCGCAAAATTTGGGATACCACTGAATTTAAGAGATTCGCCCTGAGTAAAGGTATCTCCGATTTGAATTGTGCCGTGGTTATGCAGTCCAATAATATCGCCAGGAAATGCTTGTTCAACATTCTCTCGCTCTCTCGCCATAAACGTTATCGCATTGGCAATTTTCACATCTTTATTGATTCGAACATGTTTGAGCTTCATGCCTTGCTCATAGGTTCCTGAACATACGCGCATGAAAGCAACACGGTCACGATGCGATGGATCCATATTTGCCTGAATTTTAAAAATAAAACCACTGAATTTTTCTTCTTCCGGTTTCACTTCACGTTCATGTGTAGATCGTGCTTGTGGACCGGGTGCGGCAGATACAAAATAATCTAATAATTCTTCAATACCAAAATTATTAGTCGCAGAACCAAAAAATACAGGAGTCAGTTTCCCCGCTAAAAATTCTTCCTGATTAAATTCATGGCTCGCGCCTTTCACCAACTCAATTTCATCACGTAATTCGGCAACCACATCTTCGCCTAACACTTCGTTCAACTTAGGATTATCAAGCCCCTGGATAATTTCACCTTGTTGAATCTTGCCGCCATGAGTTGCACTAAAAAGATGAACTGAATCATTATACAAATGAAAAACACCTTTAAGTCTTTTACCCATACCAATAGGCCAGGTAATGGGAGCACATTTAATTTTTAAGATGTCTTCAACTTCATCCATCAACTCAATTGGATCACGACCCTCTCGATCCAGCTTATTAATAAAAGTGAGGATTGGAGTATCACGTAATCGACAAACGTCCATTAATTTGATCGTGCGATCTTCTACACCTTTTGCACAATCGATCACCATTAAAGCTGAATCAACCGCAGTTAGCGTTCGATAAGTGTCTTCTGAAAAATCTTCATGGCCGGGAGTGTCTAATAAATTAATAATGCAGTCTTTATAAGGAAACTGCATTACCGCAGAGGTGACAGAGATTCCCCGTTGTTTTTCCAGTTCCATCCAATCTGAGGTGGCATGACGATCAGACTTCCTGCCTTTAACCGTGCCAGAAGCCTGAATAGCCCGTCCGTATAACAATAGCTTTTCAGTTAGCGTGGTTTTACCCGCATCGGGATGCGAAATAATCGCAAACGTCCTGCGTCGATTGAGTTCTTCTAAAAACAATGGCATTGATTAATTTCTCAGTTACATATAAAACCGCGCCATTTTACATGAAAACGGGCACCATTAGGCATCGAAAATACATTATCTAAACATTAGCTCTCATCTGTTAACCCCCAACCAGGCTGTCCACTCGTGGAATAAGGGAGAATTTAAGGCCCCGATACCAACTCTTGGAGTCAGTCGATTGATAAAGACAGGATCGCCATCCAGTGTACAAGACTGGCCACCTGCTTCAGAAAAGATTAAATGCCCGGCAGCATAATCCCAAATGTTCTGCTTGCCATGTAAATACACATCAAATCGACCCGCTGCTAACCAACACCAGTCTAATGCAACACTGCCAAAACTTCGTTGAGAGCGAAATGGATGTTTAGAGATTAGATTAATCGCCAAATGTTCGGGTAAACGTTTTAAATCTATACAAGCCACAGCATCTTTTAGTTTTATATCATCAGCATTACCGTTTAGTCTTTTAAATTCGAGCTCAGCATGTTGCAAGCTTGCACCAAGATTTTTTTCAGCAATAAAACATTCGTCACGCTCAGGGTCATAAACAATTCCTAACGTAACCTGCCCTCCCTCAATTAAAGCTAGTGAAATCGAATAATAGGGAATTCCGGCGGCAAAATTTGTTGTACCATCCAGAGGATCCAGTATCCAGATTGCATTATTTTTTTTCTGTAATATGTCCTTTTGCGTTTCCTCAGGCATTTCTTCACCTAAAAATAAAATTTCAACATCGAGTTGTTTTAACTCTGTCGCAATTCTATTTTGTACTGCTAGATCGGCTTCTGTAATTAATGAACCATCCCCCTTTTTTTCCGCTTTCATTTTAGAAAAGCGCGGTAACAATTCTTCTTTAGCAATATTACGGACTATTGAAATAATATCTTGTGTTTTCCAGCTTCGAGTTTTCATTTTACATGCTCAATTTTATATTTAATAAATCAAAGATAACTTTTGTAAAATAGTGCAGTATTTCTTGAACTTTTTTATATTGTTAACTATACCAATATAAGGAATGTCATTTGTTTAAGGGGATTTTTAAATTTCAGGGAGTTAAGGAGTCTATCATGCATACAATTCAGATTTATATTGATGAAGAACTCGACAAAAAATCACTTAATGAATTAAAAGCATTAATATCTGCTCTACCACATGTAACCAATGTTGAATTAAATACCGCAAGCCCTCATGACATGCTCGTTGAATATGAAGAGCATTTCAATATACCAATATTAGTCATGGATAAATTACATCATAAAGGGCTACACCCTGATATTATCTCAGCCTAACGAATACAGATTAAGTGTCAGCTAAAGTTTAACTCCAGAGCGAATACGAGCGCATCTTCACGACCTTTTTCAGCAGGATAGTAATTATTTCTGACCCCTAACTCGTTAAAGCCATTATCGTGATAAAGTTGAACGGCCGCTTTATTAGATGCACGTACCTCAAGATACATGATGTTAGCAGCATGTATTTTAGCAACACGAATCATTTCATCTAACATTTTTTTCCCATAACCTTTTCTTTGTTCATCTTTAGCAACGACAATGGTTAAGAGATGAGACTCATCTGCAGCGACAGATATAATACTATAAGCAATAACTTTCTCTTTATGCAGAAAGACTCTGCAAATATAACCAATATTTAAACAGTCATGGAAAATTCCACGCGTCCAGGGAAAGGGATAAACAGACTCTTCAATTTCAATAACATCATCAAGATCATCTTCCATCATCACGCGAAAGCTATAATCCGAATTTGATGATTGAAGAATAGCGCTCATTTGTTTTCTCTTATCCTAACCTGATTATTTTTTTGATGCCGCAATGTTAGTGAGTTCTTTCATTGCAGTTTGTAAATCATCCCATGCTTTACGTTTTTCGTTAGGTGAGCGTAAAAGGTAAGCAGGATCAAAAGAAACAATAACCGGAATATTAATATTTTCAATATAATGCAACTGTCCGCGTAACCGACTTAAAGTAGATTTGCTTTTCAACAATCGTTGTGCAGCAACACTCCCTAACACCAATATTAAATCTGGTTGTACCAGTTTTATTTGTCTTACTAAATAAGATTCACATGCTGCAACTTCTTCAATACCAGGTTCTTGATTTTCAGATGTTCGGCACTTAACTAAATTTGAAATATAAACATCATTCCTTTGATACCCCATCGCTTTTAACATTGCGGTGAGTAATTTTCCAGCCTGACCCGAAAAAGGTTCACCTTGAAGTTCATCTTCGGCACTCGGTGCATCACCAATGATCATTAATGCTGCAGTTTGATTACCTGCGCCAAAAATTGTTTTAGTACGGTTCTTTGATAAATCACAATCATGACATTCGACAACAGATGAATGTAGTGCTGACCAATCAAGCTGATCAATATTTACCTTATTATCAGGTGCAACGATAGATTCTGTTTTAGCAGCAGGGATTAATTCAGGCTCAGCTTGTTTAACATTAGTTTCGACATGATGTGATGCTTCAGGCTGTGAGGTTTCTTGCGATGAAGTATTCGATGGGCTTCTTTCAAGCCAAACATCAATGCCCATTGCTTTCAGGTAAGTATTTTGTCGATTAGACATCAGGATTCCCAATTAGAATTAAAACCCAACCTATAGTTAATATGATTAACAACAGGTCAGGCCTTACAGCTAGTTGAGCAGGTTTAAACATCACCCGCTTGTGGATGTTCACTTTCTGCTGAGAACATGATCTTGTTTAAAGCATTGATGTACGATTTAGCTGATGCAATAACAATATCCGTGTCTGCACCCTGACCATTTACAATGCGTCCACCTTTTTCAAGGCGTACAGTTACTTCACCCTGCGCATCCGTTCCACTGGTAATATTGTTTACCGAGTATAATTGCAACTCTGTACCGCTATTAACAATTTTCTCTATTGCTTTAAAAGTCGCATCAACCGGTCCACCACCTTCAGCTTCAGCAAGTTTTTCCTCACCATCAATATTCAGAGTGATATTGGCATGAGGTGTTTCTCCTGTTTCAGTACAAACTTTTAAGGCCACCAAACGACAACGTTCATTTTCTGCCGCTGTACTTGTTTCAGTAACTAAAGCTTGTAAATCTTCATCAAAGATTTCATGTTTTTTATCAGCTAAATCTTTAAAACGAGAAAAGGCATCGTTCAACTCATCTTCTGATTTAAACTCCACACCCAATTCCTGCAGGCGAGTTCGAAAAGCATTTCTCCCCGAATGCTTACCTAAAACCATTCGGTTTGCAGACCAACCCACATCTTCTGCACGCATGATTTCGTAGGTTTCACGATTCTTTAAGACACCATCCTGATGAATACCTGATTCATGAGCAAAAGCATTCGCACCAACAATGGCTTTATTCGGTTGCACAGCAAATCCCGTGATACTTGAAACCAAACGAGAAGCAGGAACGATCTGCGTAGTATCAATATGTTCAATTGAACAAGGGAAAATATCCTGACGTGTACGCACGGCCATCACAATTTCTTCCAACGATGCATTACCTGCGCGCTCACCCAAGCCATTAATGGTACATTCAACTTGTCGTGCACCATTCATTACAGCTGATAAAGAGTTGGCTACAGCTAATCCCAAATCATTATGACAATGCACAGAGAAAATGGCTTTATCCGAATTCGGAATATTTTCTCTTAATGTTTTAATTAAAGCACCAAATTGTTCTGGCACATTATAACCAACCGTATCTGGAATATTTAACGTGGTTGCACCGGCATCGATCACTGCTTCAAGAATACGACACAAAAATTCCGGCTCAGAACGACCCGCATCTTCAGGTGAAAATTCAACATCATCGGTGAATTGGCGTGCACGTTTTACCGCTCGCACAGCCTGCTCAATGACCTGCTCAGGTTCCATGCGTAATTTCATTTGCATATGAATAGGCGACGTTGCAATGAAGGTATGAATACGACCGCGGTTTGCACCTTTTAATGCTTCACCTACACGATCAATATCTTTATCCAGGGCACGAGCCAATCCACAAATAGTGCTATCTTTAATGCTCTGTGCGACTGCTTGCACACCCTCAAAATCACCTTGGCTGGCAATTGGAAAGCCTGCTTCAATAATATCAACGTTCATTTTTTCAAGCATTTTTGCGATACGGACTTTTTCTTCTTTGGTCATCGACGCGCCAGGGCTTTGCTCACCATCACGCAACGTGGTATCGAATATAATTAATTTTTCTTTCTTACTATCATCAGACATCTTGCTTCTCCATTCTGAGCCCAATTATGCCACGGACTGCAGATTAATCTAACAGGGTTTTCATTCAAATTATTCAGCTAGTTAAGAGAGGTAGGCGCCCCAGCAAAACGCGCTATGTTATATATGCCCTAAGGCAGGAGGCGTAGCAGGAAGAGACTAATGAAGTTTTCAGACACGGCAAAACCCAAACCATGCTGAGCATAGGTTTTATTAGCGATTTTGCGGTTAGTTGAGGTGTTCATATGCGTAATATAGCCTGAGTTTTAGATTTTGCCAAGCTCTTTAGCCCTGATGCTGACTTAATCGACCTTATCTTGATGTTTAAGCAATGCACGCTCGGCACGATGACGGCGTAACATGATTACCGTTAAAACAGGGCCTGACAGAGCATAAACCAGGAAGATAGCAAATAAGACTAATGCGGGTTCTGCCGAAACAAAAACCAAAGCAAAAACAAACATTAAAATAGTAAAAAATGGCACTTTACTACGCCAGTTCACACCTTTAAAACTGTGGTAACGAACATTGCTCACCATTAACAAACCGGCAAAAAGCGTCGTAGCAAGGGCAAGGTACTGCAATGTCGGCAGAGTAATAAATTCTTTTATCAAATCACCATTCCAAATGAGTCCTGCCACAACCGCTGCGGCGGCTGGACTGGCTAAACCTTGAAAATAACGTTTGTCACTGTGACTTGCCTGAGTATTAAAGCGAGCTAATCGCAAAGCGGCACAAGCCACATAAATAAAAGAGACTAACCAGCCTATTTTTCCCAGGTTTGATAATGACCACAAATAGATAATCAGTGCTGGCGCTAATCCAAAAGAGACCATATCAGCCAAACTATCAAACTCAGCTCCAAAATCACTTTCGGTATTGGTCAAACGGGCAACACGGCCGTCGATGCCATCAAGAACCATTGCAACAAAAATTGCGATTGCTGCAGTTTCAAATTTGCCATTAATCGAGGAAATAATAGCGTAAAAACCACAGAATAAAGCTGCGGTAGTAAAAAGATTCGGTAATAGATAGATACCGCGATGCGGCTTTTTATTTGTCTTATTTGTCATGGCAATATTTGATAGCTATTAAAAGGTAATCTTGTAGCAAAGCATACAGCAATAATACCTGCTTAAGAAAACTGATTTGGCAATTAATTATTAATGGTGCTTTAAAGAAGCCAGACGAGTTGTTCCGGCCTCAACACGATCACCAATATTGGCTTTTATACGGCTATTTGCAGGAACATAAACATCAACACAAGCACCAAAGGGAATGATTCCACAGCGATTCCCCTGACCAATTCGTTGTCCGATTACGGCATCGCAGCTAAGCTGCTTGAAAAAACGTCCCGGTCTTAAAACAATCATGACATCATCATTTTCATCGGTTTTTATTTGGATGGCATGAGCTAACGAGCGATCGTCGTCATCATCTTCAGGATCCAACCATTGCTGAATAATTTTACCTTCCACTACACTACGAATGGAATATACATCTGTGAGTGAAATTGAAATACGAAACAAAAATGCATCTCGTCCCAAAAAAGGATCGGGATGTGCTTCTGCCAGAATAATCGTACCATCAACCGGGCTTACCAAACCTAAAGGATCAGATGGTAAAGCCCGATGAGGATCACGATAAAACCATGCTATCGCTAAAGGCAAACACCATAAAATGGCCGCATAGTGACTCACATAATGCTGTAGCGCAGCAACAATAAGGCTGATGATGAAAATTAAACGCCAACCTTCTTTCGCAATAATCGAGTGTCTTGAAACTGCCATATTAATTTATCGTTTTTATTCTTCGTTGTAAATTGTTGTTTTAAATCCGGATCTGGAATTGGGGGAGTCAAATCAAGACGCGCAAAAGATGCCATCCCTGGCTGCTTGACTGCCACCTCCCTGTGGCAGACGGTCTGGATTTAACTCCCCAAACTCCATGCCCTCGCATCGAATTTAGAAAATAGTTTTTTTCTCTTTTCTAAAATCAAAAAAACCGAGCAAAGCTCGGTTTTAATTTAGCTAACCTCTCGGACGCTGAGAAGCTTGAGGGCAAGGCAAACATTCACGAAAAAGCGGAATGCACACGTAGTGCATGAGCATTTTTTAGTGCCAGTTTTTATATTACTGGCACTTATGATCTTTACTGAGTGAATGTTTAACGCCGCCATCATGCTTCTCAGTGTTCGACTAATTCTTATCTTTATCGACCAAGGCGTTTGCTGTGATCCATGGCATCATCTCACGTAGTTTCCCGCCCACCACTTCAATCGGATGTGCTGCATTATTACGACGATGTGCTGTCA